>JAREAF010000336.1 GCA_029240475.1 Rhodospirillales bacterium
GAACGACTATCTCTTCGCCGTAATCCTCACTAGCACAATGGCCGCGAAGACGCTCCCTGTGGTGGTCGCCGGATTCGCCACGGACGTAACCACTGAAAGAACCCTCATGGCGAGTGGCGGCGTGATGGCCGTAATCCCACCGCTTGTCCTCGCCTTCATCTTCCAGCGTCTGATCGTACAGGGCTTGACGAGCGGTGCGACGAAGGACTGAGCAACTCGGATGCCTAAGAACTCACGGAGGGAGGACAACATGATTAGCAAGGACCGTCAGGCAAAGGTACTTTCCCGACGTCAGGTTCTCACGACTTCCGCCCTTCTCGTGGGCGGACTCGCCGTACCCCGGAGCCCGTTCGTCGGCTCGGCCGCCGCGGCGCAGACGACCGTGAAGTTTGCTGGCTGGGCGTTCGAGCCCCAGGTAGTCGAAGCCAACGTGAAGCGTTTCATGGAGCAGAACCCGGACATTCGAGTGGACTACACGCCGCTCGACCTCCAGCTCTACAACGAAAAGATGGTAGCGCTGTTCAACGCAAGCTCGCAGGGCGACGCATTCTACATCCGTGACACGAACCTCGGATCGTGGGTCGAGGCCGGGTGGGTGCAGCCGATCGACGGCATGCCCGGCGTGAAGGAGCTCAATGACGACATGTTCCCATTCATCCGGGAGGCGATGTTCTACAAGGGCAAGCAGTATGGCACGCCCTATTACGGCGACATCTATGTGTACATGTACGACAAGAAGGCACTGCAACAGGCCGGCATCTCGAAGGCACCGGCTACTCTCGATGGCCTGAAGGACGCCGCGCTCGAGATCAAAAAGGCCGGGGCCGTTCAGTACCCGATCCTCAAAGGCTTCAAGACCAACGTCGATGGATTGAGCGAGTTCTGGTCGATGGTCTTCGCCTCAGGCGGCCGGCTCTTCAATGAGGCCCTCGACCCGGTCTACCCCAATCAGGACAAGACAGCCCTTGGCGTGCTCGAGTGGCTGGTCGAAGCCATGCATGGCTGGAAAATCCTCGACCCGCGAGGCTTGGAGCTGGACGAGACCCAAGCGCGCGACGTCTACCTGAGCGGCCAGGGCATCTTCACCTCAAACGTGGGCAATGTCATTCCGCGTGCGAACAATCCTCAAATCAGCAAGCGCGCGGGAGACATTCAGATGATGCGCTTCCCGGCTTTGCAGGATCTCGGGAAAGGTCCGATGGGGTGGAGCCGGCTCTATGGGATCAGCTCCGAGACCAAGGTCAAGGATGCTGCATGGCGTCTGATCTACTATCTCGGCGGCAAGGATGCGAAAGGCGAGTACTTCTCCGCCAAGGACTGGTACCTGAAGTATGGAATCGGGTACCCGTTCAAGTCGCTCGACCAAGACCCCGACATCCAAGCTGCACAGAAGAAGACAGGATACGATCTCGAGGTTCTTCGGCAGCAATTCGCAAACTCGCGGGCTCGCGAGAACATCAACGCGACCTGGTACAGCGAATGGGATCGCTTCACGCAGCAACAAATCCAGAGCGCATTGCTGCGTCAGGTCAAACCTGCTGAGGCGCTGGCGGCGTCCGCAAAGAAAGCCCAGGATCTGAAGAAAAGTGGGGGCTAGCGCGTGCATGTTCTCGAGCGGGACGGCCGCCGGCCGGCCGTCCTTCACGTTCACGGCTACTGCCAATCGTCTGAATATTGGAGACCGACAGTCGAACGGCTCGCCGGGGCCGGACGACAGGCTGTGGCGCTCGACCTGCCCGGGTTCGGAGGTTCCTCCAGCGAGGCGGGCCCATACACGATGGAGGGTTACGCGGATACGCTCGCAAGTTTTGTCACCTCCCGCGGCCTTGCACCCATAGTGCTTGTGGGCGGGTCGATGGGAGGTGTAGTTGCCCAGCACCTAGTCCTGCGGCACGCGAAGCTCGTATCCGGACTCTTACTCGTCGCAACTGGCGCGTATACGGCCGACCCTGTCGGAGCATTGGCGAAAGCTGACCTCATTGCGTCCTCGTCCTGGTCCCTCGAGACTGTCAGCCCGGTTGTGGACGGCTTCTTCTACGCTCGGCCACCCCAAGCCGAGATGGACCGTTTTCGCGCCATCGCACTCCAGGCGTCTCAGGGAGCCGCAGTCGCAGCTGCGCGGTCGAACGCAAGCTCGCGAACGCTTGACCGACTCGCGTCAATTGCCATTCCGACCATGATCATCCAGGGCCGGCATGATCGGGCTCGGACGGCCGAGCACGGAGCTGAAATGCGGGACCGGATCGCGGGCGCCCGCCTCGAGGATATCGAAGACGCCGGTCACACTCCACACCTTGAGCAGCCAAACGCGT
Organism: Rhodospirillales bacterium; assembly: GCA_029240475.1. Taxonomy (GTDB): domain Bacteria; phylum Pseudomonadota; class Alphaproteobacteria; order JAREAF01; family JAREAF01; genus JAREAF01. Next base: position 2,313 of record JAREAF010000336.1, read on the forward strand.
TTCATGAGATCGCCCTTCCGTTTCTGCTGGCCGGGCGGTGACTGCCTTGGTGTTCTGAGGATCCGAGATGGTGCTTCCAAGCGACCTCAAGGAGAAGGCTTGTTTGGTCACAGGCGCCAGCCGCGGGATCGGCGCGGCGGTTGCCCGTGCGCTCGGGGGCTGTGGCAGCCACGTTGCGATACATTATCGAACAGGACTGGAGGAAGCCACCGGCGTGGCGCGTGACATCGAGAAGGCAGGTGGGCGAGCCGTCTTGCTTCAGGGCGACATAGCCGAGCGCGGTGCAGTCGACCGCATTGTCGCTGAGGCGGAGGCCGCACTCGGCAGCCTCGATATTCTCATCAATAATGCTGGAGATCTTATTGCTCGCCATCCCGTCACGGATACTACCGACGAGTTCTTCGATCGGCAGATTGCGACGAACATTCGGCCCGTTTTCGTCGCGTGCCGCGCCGCGGTCCCACTCATGCGTCGGCAAGGTGGTGGCGTGATCGTGAATGTCAGCTCAGTAGCGGCACGCACGGGAGGTGGGGGCGGCTCATCGCTATATGCGAGCTCGAAGGCTTTCGTTGCCACCTTTACGCGCGCGTTGGCCAAGGAATTGGCGCCGGATAACATCCGGGTGAATGCCGTCTCGCCAGGCGTGATCGACACGCCTATGCAAGACCGCACGACGCCGCCTGAGCAACTTCGGGCAGCCATGGCTCAGATTCCTCTGCGGCGCGTCGGAACCCCAGAGGAATGCGCCGGCGCCTTCCTTTACCTCTGCTCGGAGGAGCTGAGCCGCTATGTGACAGGCCAGAACATCGAGGTAAATGGCGGCCTGGTCATGCCCTGATCGCGAAGGCCGCGCATCCGCATACGACGGCAACACACACACGCACTGGAGTCCCGACCCGAAGCGCGCGGCCCGATAGGCGTGCGCGCTCTGGTCAGCAACCGGTCTGCCGATCGGCTTCCAAATCATCGGGCCGTGGCACGGTGAACCGACCCTGCTCGACGTGGCAAACCGCCTCAAGGCTCAGCTGCAATGGGGGGAGAGGCGGCGCTGAATCAGGAGCGCCCTGAGCGCTTCAGGGCGCATTGCGGCAAGTTCTGGGGCAGCGGGAATGGACCCGCCTGAACGTTCGCATCGCAGCGGCGAGCGCGAATTCGGATCCGGCCCAAATGGTAGCTTTGCGTCCAAATGCGGGTCTGATGAGCCCATTCGCCCATTCGCCAGGCGGTTCACGGCCGCTCGCTGATCGCGATAGGTGAATGTCTCGCCGGTGTCGATGAAGTGGAGGACAGTCCAGTCCGGGACAGCCTCGGCTGCGTCGTCGAGCAACGCTCCGAGGTCGCGGGGCAGCGCTTCCGCCTCGAGCCGCCGCCGTAGGGCTGAGCTCCTCGAACAGCCGCGCGCACCCGGCGCGCTCCTCACAAGCGGCCGCTCCGAACGGCTCAGCACCAGGGCATCCTCACCCGGCGGGCGCGCGCCTGCGCGCCGGCGCGACTTTCGGCCTGAGAAGGCGACGACGCTCAAGCCGTCCTGGCGGTGCAGGACTGGGAGACCTTGGCGACCGTGCTGGCTGCTGGCCTTCGCCGGGAGAATCGGATCAATCGGCTCCGGCCGCGAGCCGCTCGCGGGCATGGGCGTAAAGTGCCGTCCAGTCGTGACGGCCATGACCTGCTTCGCGCGCCAACACATAGGCCTTCTCGGCGGTCTGGCCCGTTGACAAAGGGAGTTGCAGGCTCTCCCCCAGCTCGAGCGCCAATCGAAGATCCTTAAGCGCGAGATCGAGCATGAAGCCCGGGGTCAGATCGGCCTTGAGAACTTTCGCCGGATAGGTCGTGCCCATGTGCCCGGTTCCCGCAACGGTGCCGAGCATCACCCGCCGGGCGAGCTCGACATCGAGACCGCTGGCCTCGGCCAAGGTCAGCGCCTCGGCGGTGGTTGCGTTCAGTGTGATCGACATAAAGTTGTTCACGATCTTCATGCGGGCCCCCGCGCCCACGGGCCCGCAGTGGATGATGGTGTCGCCCATGCGCTCGAGAACCGGGCGCGCCCGCTCGAGGTCGGCGCTCTCGCCGCCCACCATGATCAGGAGCTTCCCCTCAACCGCATGCTGCTGCTGGCGCCCAACGGGCGCGTCGATCATCCGCATGCCCCGCTCGGCGAGCCGCCGGGCGACCGAATCCGTCATTGAAGGAGCGATGGTGCTCATGTCGATGTAGAGCGCGTCCGGCGCCATGCCTTCGGC
>JAREAF010000337.1 GCA_029240475.1 Rhodospirillales bacterium
GAGGCCCGCCACCGGCCTGTCCCGGAGTGTTGGGATCGACGGGGACCGGGGTCATGGGCGCGCCCGGGTCGTACTGGCACCAGATGGTGCTGCCGGAGCCGAGGAAGAAGTCGAAGGGCTGCTGGGCGGTCCGCATGCAGTCGTTGCGGAATCCGACCGGAACGAGGCGCGGCAAGGTCGCCTGGATCGCGCCGTTGAGCCAGCGCAGGGCCTGGCCCCAGGAATATTTCGAGCCCGCGCCCTGCACCTGGGCGGTGAAGTTCGGGATCGCCGGCCGGCTGATGCTGGAGGAGCCGCACACTTTGGCGACGCAGGCGGCGTAGGCGTCGAAGGCATCGTTGACCGCGAGCAGCGCATCCTCGGCGAGGAACCGGCGCGCCTGGATACGCTGCAGCGTCCGGTAGGAGTTGGCCTGCGCGAGGTCGCCCGCCGCCGCGTCGCGCAGCAGCTCTTCCATCGCCGCCTTGCGCTCCTTGAGGAGGTCTTCGGAATAGAGCTTGAGGAAACGGCCGGCGAGCTGGCCCAGCGCGGCGGCGCCGCCGCTCTTGCTCAGGGCCGAGCGCCAGTCCTTGCCGTTCTTGATGGCCGCGTTGATGGTCTTCTTGATGTCGTTGATCGTGCTGATCTGATCGTTGATCGACTTGGTGTCGACGCCGCCGGCGATGTCGAACTTGCCGGTGATGGGCGTGGAGGTCGCCGCGCCCTGCGCCTTGGCGAGCGTGTTGATCCCGCTCTCGAGGCTGCGCAGCGCCGAGGCCCAGCTGTTCAGCCGGTCCAAGGCCTCGACGGGGCTCAGGTCCTCGATCGCCCTGGGATTGGTGGCGATGTCCTTGGCGAAGGAGGCGACGCTGGCGATGGAGAGCAGGGCGCTGCCGAAATTGTGCAGCGCTTCATGCACGCCCAGGGCCCAGATGGTCTTCGCCTGCTGGTCGGAATTCGTGATGCTGTTTTTGGCGAGGCTCTGGAAATGCGCGAGCGCATCGGCATTGGCCGCGCCGAGCGCGGTGACGAGCTCTTTCAGATAGGCCTGCATGTCCGAGAGCGCCTGCAGGGCCGCCTGGGCCGCGGCGCAGTCGGTCTTCGGGCACTCCATGTCGCAGACCGCGGCCGCCTGATAGGCCGCAGCCGCCGAGATCACCTGCTGGAGATCGCTGTCGTCCGGCGGCAGGTCGAAGCCGGTCGGCTTCACATCGGCCAGGGCCGGGGCCGACCCCAGCAGCAGAATGGCGAAGACAAGCCAACAGAGTCGCAGCCGCATCGGTCAGCGCCCCCACTCGCCGACGGATGCCGTGAGACGTTCACGGCCGCGACAGTTTCAGATTATTTCGCAGATTGGGTCAATAGTATTCGACGAGCCAGAAACAATAATTCCAATTATGGGAGCAGTAACGTCGATCCCGTCGTCTTGCGCGCTTCCAGGTCGCGATGGGCGCGCGCCGCCTCGGCGAGCGGATAGGTCTGGTTGATCTCGATTTTCGCTTTCCCCGAGCCGACCACCTCGAACAGCTCGCGCGCGGCCCATTCCAGGTCCGGCCGCTGGGCGACATAGGTCATCAAGGTCGGGCGGGTGACGTAGAGCGAGCCCTTCTGGGCGAGGATGGCGAGGTCGACCGGCGGCACCGGCCCCGAGGACTGGCCGAACAGCGCCATCACCCCGAACGGCCTCAAGGCATCGAGCGACTTGAAGAAGGTGTCCTTGCCGACCGAATCGTAGACGACCGGAACGCCCTCGCCCTTGGTGATCTCGCGCACCCGCGCGGCGAAATCCTCCTCGCGATAGAGGATCGGATGGTCGCAGCCATGCGCGCGCGCCTGCTCGGCTTTTTCCTTGCTGCCGACGGTGCCGATCACCGTCGCGCCCAGCGCCTTGGCCCATTGGCAGAGGATGAGGCCGACCCCGCCCGCCGCGGCATGGACCAGGATCGTATCGCCGGCCTTGACCGCATAGACGCGGCGCAGCAGGTAATGCGCTGTCATGCCCTTCAGCATGATCGCCGCCGCTATGCGCTCGTCGATCGCGGGCGGCAGCTTGACCACCTTCGCCGCATCGATGAGCCGCGCCTCGGCATAGGCGCCCAACGGCCCGCCGCCATAGGCGACGCGGTCGCCCGCCTTGAGCCCCTCGACGCCGGGCCCGACCGCCTCCGCCACGCCCGCCGCCTCCATGCCGATGACCGCGGGAAGCTGCGCGATCGGATAGAGGCCGGTGCGGTGATAGACGTCGATATAGTTCAGGCCGATCGCCGTCTGCTTGAGGCGGATTTGGCCAGGGCCGGGCTGCCCCACCTCGACTTCATCGAGCGTGAGCGCCTCGGGGCCGCCGGGCGTGTGGATGCGGATCGCGCGCACCATCGGCACGTCCCTCAGCGCAGATATTTCTTGAAGAAGGCCTCGGTGCGCTGGTTCGCCGCCCGCGCCGCCTCGGCGTTCCAGTGCGCGCCGCCCTCGCGCGCGAAGGCGTGATCGCAGCCCGGGTAGACATGCATCTCGATGCGCGGATTCTTGCCGAGCGCGGCCAGGATCTGCTTCTGCGCCTCCGGCGAGACGAAGCGGTCCTTCTCCGCGATGTGCATGAGCAGCGGCCGGGTGATCGCCCCGGCCTCGTCCAGCACCGTCTCGATGCCGACCCCGTAATAGCTGACGCTGCAATCGGCCGAGGAGCGCGTTGCCATGAAGTAGGCGAGCTTGCCGCCGAGGCAGTAGCCGACGGTGCCGGCCTTGCCGCTGCATTCCTGGCGGTTGCGCAGCGAGTCGAGCGAGGCGATCAGGTCCTCGACGCCCTTGGTCTGGTTGAAGCCTTGCATCAGCTTGAAGGCGCGCTGCCACTCGGCGTCGGTCTTGTCGGTGATCTGCACGCCGGGCTCCTGCCGCCAGAACAGGTCCGGGCAGAGCGCTACATAGCCTCTGGCCGCGAAGCCGTCGGTGAGGTCGCGCATCACCTTGTTGACGCCGAAGATCTCCTGGATCACCAGGATGCCCGGCGCGGGCGTGGATTTCGGCAAAGCGAGATATCCGGAGAAGGAACCGTCCGGCACGGTGATCTGGATCTCGGGCATAGGCCGCCTCCCTTCTTTTGCTTTTGACGTTAGCGCGCGCCCCGCGGCGCTGTCGATCCGGCCAAGGCGTCAGCGCAGGTCGAGCAGCGCACCCTCCAGTCCGAGCAGGTAGCGCTTGGTCGAAAGGCCGCCATGGCCGCTATAGCCGCCCAGCTTCTTGCCCGACGCGACCACGCGGTGACAGGGAACGAGGATGGGCAGCGGGTTCGATCCGCAGGCGCCGCCGATGGCGCGCGGCGCGCTGCCCGTCACGCGGGCGAGATCGCCATAGCTCATGACCCCGCCATAGGGGATCGCGCGCATGGCGTCATAGACGCGGCGCTGGAAGGTCGAGCCCGCGGGCTTCAGCGGCAGGTCGAACTCCTTCAGGCGGCCGGCGAGATAGGCCTTGATCTGGCGCGTGGCCTCTTTGAGGAGCGGCGTCGGCTCGGGCTGGGCGGCGCGTGCGCCCCAGTCGAGCGCAGCGATCGCGCCGTCGGCTTCGGTGATGGTCAGAGGGCCGATCTCGGTCTCGATGGTCACGCTGGCGCGCATCGGCTTGCTCTCAGAATTGCAGGGCCTTGGTCAGCGCCTCCGGGTCGGTGATCGGCAAGGAGCAGGTCTGGCCGCGGCAGACATAGGCGGCGGGCTTGCCGCCGACCGGGCCTTTGCCCGCGGCCGGATGTCCCGGCGGCAGCTGCGCCTCGCCCGTCATGCGCATCACGAGCCGGTTGGGCACCGAGCGATCGTAGACCTTGCGCGCGAGCCGTTCCAGGGCCGCATCGCCGGGCGCGCCGGCGAGCACGATCTGCACGGCGTTCTGCAGGAAGTCGGCCGCGTTGATCAGCGTCGCGAACGGGAACACCGTGCGCAGGACCGCGCCGGAGAAGGCGGCGAGGATCGCCTCGGCCCGGGTGCGGTACCGGTCCTCGCCGGTGAGGTAGTGGAGCCGCGCCAGCACCTCGACCATGGTGCCGTTGCCGGACGGCGTGGCGTTGTCGTTCGCGTTCTTGGCGCGCTGGATCACGTCGGCGGTATCGTCGGCCGTGAAGAAGTAGCCGCCCGCCGCATCGTCCCAGAAGTGACGGTCGAGCACCTCGACCCAGGCCCGCGCCTGGTCGAGGAGGGCGCGCTCGCCGGTCGCCTCGTAGAGCGCCAGCGCCGCGCGGCTCATATGGGCGTGATCGTCGAGCGTGCCGGGATGGCGCGCCTGCCCCAGCCGCCAGCTGTGGCGCAGCCGGCCGCCCTCGCTCATCTTCCCGCGCACGAAGTCGAACGCGCGCCTGGCCGACTGAACCCAGTCGGGCTCGTCGAACACCGCGCCGGCATCGGCGAGCGCGGCGATCATGAGCCCGTTCCAGTCGGCCAGCACCTTGTCGTCCCAGCCGGGGCGCACGCGCTCTGCGCGGATCTCGAAGAGGATCCGCCGCGCCTCGGCGAGCTTGGCCTCGGCTTCGGCATCGCCGAGCTCGGGCGCGCGGTTGCGATGGAGGATGGTCTTGCCTTCCCA
>JAREAF010000338.1 GCA_029240475.1 Rhodospirillales bacterium
AGCCACTCGGTCGAAACCAGCGCCTCGGGATGGGCGTAGCCGCGCTTGTCGGGCTCCCAGCTCACGCGCCCTCCGCGAAGGCGATGTTGATGCGGCGGTTCTGCTTGCCCTTGCTCTCGATCTTCGTGACCTGGATCGGCCCGATTTCGCCCGTCCGCTGCACATGCGTGCCGCCGCAGGGCTGAAGGTCGACATCCTCGATCCTCAAGAGGCGCACGCGGCCGGCGCCGGTCGGCGGCTTGACCGACATGGTGCGGACCAGCTCGGGCTGGGCGGCCAGATCCTCGTCGGTGATCCAGACCTCGCGCACGGCGTGATCCTCGGCGATCAGCTTGTTGAGCGCGGCGGTGATCGCCTCCTTGTCCAGCCCGCCCTCCGGCAGATTGAAATCCAGCCGCCCCTTGCCGTCGCCCACCTGGCCGCCGGTCACCTCGCCCGGCACCACGGCGCAGAGCAGGTGCAGGCAGGTGTGGATTCGCATGAGGCGATGCCGCCGCTCCCAGTCGATCTCGGCGATGACCTTGGTGCCAGGAGCCGGCAGCGGCACGCCGGGGCCGGTCAGATGCAGGATGTCGTCCGGCCCGGTGCCCTTGACCGTGTCGCGGATCGGCAGCGTCGACCCGTCCGGCAGGCGCAGCACGCCATGATCGCCGGGCTGTCCGCCCCCCATCGGATAAAAGACCGTGCGGTCGAGCCGGATGCCGGTCTCGTCGGCGCGGAGCACGGTCGCCTCGCAGCTGCGCGCATAAGGGTCGGTGCGGAAGATCGCGTCCATGGGTCAGGTCCGGTCGAGCCAGTCGGGGACCGGCAGGTTCTTGGAGCGGAGGAAATCGGGACTGAACAGCTTGCTGGTGTAGCGCGTGCCGGAATCGCACAGGATCGTGACGATCGTGTGGCCGCGGCCGAGGTCGCGCGCGAGCCGGATCGCGCCGGCGACATTCACGCCGCTCGAAGCGCCCAGGCAAAGCCCCTCATGCTTCAAGAGGTCGAATACGACGGGCAGGGATTCCTCGTCCGGGATGTGGTAGGGGCAATCGACGCGCAGCCCTTCCAGATTGGCCGTGACCCGCCCCTGTCCGATCCCTTCGGTGATCGACGAGCCCTCCGCCTTCAGCTCGCCGGTGCTGTAATAGCTGTACAAAGCCGCGCCGGGCGGGTCGGCGAGGCCGATCGCTACGCCCGGATTGCGCTCGCGCAGCGCGGCCGCGACGCCGGCCAGCGTGCCGCCGGTGCCGACTGCACATATGAACCCATCAACCTTGCCGTCCGTCTGTCGCCGGATCTCGGGGCCGGTGGTGCGGTAGTGGCCGTCGCGGTTCGCCAGATTGTCGAACTGGTTGGCCCAGATCGCGCCGTTGGGGTCCGTCCGCGCCAGGTCCTCGGCAAGCCGACGCGAGACATGGACGTAGTTCTCCGGGTTCTTGTAGGGGACCGCCGGCACCTCGCGCACCTCGGCCCCGATCAGGCGCAGGAAGTCCTTCTTCTCCCGGCTCTGGGTCTCGGGGATGACGATGACCGTGCGGTAGCCCCGCGCGTTGCCGACCAGCGCCAGGCCGATGCCGGTGTTCCCGGCCGTGCCCTCGACCACCACGCCGCCCGGCCGAAGGAGGCCACGGCGCTCCGCATCCTCGATGATGGCGAGCGCGGCGCGGTCCTTCACCGAGCCGCCCGGATTGAGGAATTCCGCCTTGCCGAGGATCTCGCAGCCGGTCGCCTCGGAGGCGCGGCGCAGGCGGATCATCGGCGTCTCGCCGATGGTGCCGACGAACCCGTCGCGCACGTCCATAAGAGGGCTCCTTCAGCGAGCAGGGCGATCCGGCAGAGTATCGTTGCGCTCGCGCGGCGATCAAGCGGGCGAGGGAGAGCCGCCCGCGATCAGCGCCAGCGCCGCCTGAGCTCCGCGCGGTTCAGCGCCAGCCATTGCAAGGCGATCAGCGTCGCCGCGTTGGTGAACAGGCCGGCTTTCAGTTCGGCCTCGACCTCGGACCATGGCCGCACCAGCACCTTGATGTCCTCCGCCTCGTCGGCCAGCCCATGGACCCCGGCGGCGTTGCGGCTGTCGACCCGGCCCACATAGAGGGCCACGCTCTCGGAGGCGCCGCCCGGGCTCGACAGATAGGAGCCGATCGGCTCGAGCGCGCCGACCGGGCAGCCCGTCTCCTCCTCCATCTCCCGTCGCGCCACCGCCTCGGCCGCCTCGCCCGCGTCGATAACCCCGGCCACGATCTCGGTCAGCCAGCAAGGTTTTCCAGCGGCATAAGCCCCGATACGGAACTGCTCTATGAGCACGACGGCGTCCCGGTCGGGGTCGTAGGGCAGGACCGCGGCGACATGCCCCCGCTCGAACACCTCGCGGGTGATCTGGGGGGTCCAGCCGGCCTCGTGGCGCCGGTGGCGCAGGGTGTATCGATCGATCCGGAAGTACCCGTCATAGACGGTTTCTTTCGCCAGGATTTCGACGTCATTGCGGTCCATGGGGCGGTCCTTTGCTGCCAGTTCATCCAATGCGGCAAGAGGGGGAGGGCAAGCGCTGGTCGGGATTGGACAGAGAAGGTCGCACCTGCATTGACAGCCGGTCAGGCTTCGCTCGATAGTAAACGACGGAAGCCAAACCCGCTCCAAAGGGCAACGAACAAAGGGAGCGGACCAAAGAAAGTTGCGAGGAAACACTTCACCAAAATCGGCACAGGGGCGTGCGCCAGGACCGCATCTTGGCGCCGCGAGGCCAAGTAAGCGTCGAGGAGACGAATCATATGGATAAGAGAGATCTGAGCCGCGTCCATTCGGGCATTCCGAAGCTTGCGGAGTATCTGGAACAGGGCAAGCTCGATCGCCGCGAGTTCCTGCGGATGACCACGCTGCTTGGCCTGTCGGCCGGCACGGCCTATGCGCTGGCGGGACGCATCACCGGCGATCGCGCGATCCCGGTCGCCCGTGCGCAGACCCCGAAGAAGGGCGGCGTCGTCCGGATTTCGATGCGCGTGCAGCCCTATGACAACCCGGCGACCTATTCGTGGGTGCAGGATTCCAACGTCGCGCGCCAGGCGAACGAGTACCTGGCCAAGACCGGCACCGACAACGTCACCCGCCCGCTGCTCTGCGAGAAGTGGGAGGCTAGCGACGACCTGAAGACCTGGACCCTCCATCTGCGCCGCGACGTGAAGTGGTCCAACGGCGATCCGTTCGTCGCAGAGCACGCGATCTGGAACATCCAGCGCTGGCTCGATCCGAATGTCGGCTCTTCCGTGCTCGGCCTGATGAAGGGCTACATGCTCAAGGAGATCGACACCGGCCAGAAGGACGAGCAGGGCAACCCGAAGATGACGACCGAGCTTTGGGACGCCAATGCGATCGAGAAGGTGGACGACCACACGATCCGCCTCAACGCCCAGGTTCCGCAGCTGGCGGTGCCCGAGCATCTCTTCCACTACCCCGCCCTCATCCTGCATCCGCAGGACAACGGCAAGTGGGGTCCCGGCGCGCTCGGCACCGGCGCCTTCGAGCTGACCGAGATCGAGGTCGGCAAGAAGGCCGTGCTCCGCGCCCGCAAGGAATACTGGGGCGAAGGCCCGTATCTGGACGGCATCGAGTTCATCGACCATGGCGATGATCCGAGCGCCTCAGTGAACGCGCTCGAATCGGGCCAGGTGCATGGCATCTACGAGATGTCGCTCACTCTGAAGCCCAGGATCGAGAAGATCCCCGACGTCGAGATCCGCTCCGTGGCCACCGGTCAGACGGCGGTTGCCCGCATGCAGCCGATCCACAAGCCGTTCGACGATCCGCGCGTGCGCAAGGCCTTCCGCCTGGCGCTCGACACCGAGAAGCTGCTGCAGATCGCCCATGCCGGCCTCGGCGCTCCCGCCGAGCACCACCACGTGGCGCCGATCCATCCGGAATACGCCAAGCTGCCCTTCATGAAGCAGGACATCGCCGGGGCCAAGAAGCTGTTGGCCGAGGCCGGCCATCCCGATGGCGTGACCGTCGACTTCTTCGGCAAGAAGGACCCGGACTGGGAGCCGATCGCCATGCAGGCGATGGCCCAGATGTGGAAGCAGGCCGGCATTACCGTCAACCTGAAGGTGCTGCCGTCCACCCAATACTGGGAGATCTGGGACAAGGAGACCCATCCCTTCGCCTTCACGACCTGGACGCATCGTCCGCTGGGCGTGATGGTGCTGGGGCTGGCCTATCGCACCGGCGTGCCGTGGAACGAGAGCAAGTACTCGAACAAGAAGTTCGACGACCTCTTGACCAAGGCCGAAGGCACCCTCGACGTCGAGCAGCGCCGGGCCATCATGGCCGAGCTCGAGACGATCATGCAGGAAGAGGGCCCGATCGCCCAGCCGCTGTGGCGCGCCGTGCCGCAGCCCTTCCACAAGAGCGTCAAGGGCCAAGCCGCTCACCCGACCAGCTACTTCTTCGGCGAGGAGTGGTGGCTGGAGAGCTGAGAGGCGGCTTAAAAGGCTAAGCGACCGAAACGGGGGCGCATGGGGGATTGACCCCCATGCGCCTCATTTCGTCTGATAGGCTTCGTCAG
>JAREAF010000339.1 GCA_029240475.1 Rhodospirillales bacterium
CGGCGGCATGGCGGAGGTGCCCTCGACCGAGTGGCGCAAACAGGGCTGGACGACCGAGGAGGCGCTCGCCTCCGCGCCGTTCGCGGCGGAGTGGCGCGCGCTGCCGGGCGGCGTCGTCCATGTCTTCACGCATTTCCGGCTGGAGCTTTCGGTGCTGGCCGCGCGCGCGCCTGCGGATGTCCCGTCGAGCGATGACGGCTATTGGTGCCCGGTCGAGCGGCTGGGCGAGGAGCCGCTGCCCTCGCTCATGCGCAAGGTGGTCGAGCACGGGCTGAAGGGAGCGAGGCGATGAGGTTCCTCTTCGCCATCGCCCACTACTTCGCCTTCGACGGGGTCGGCTATCACGGCTCGACCGGACCCGACCCGCGGCCCCGCCAGCGGGCGCTGGCGGGCTGCATCGGCGCGCTGCACGGGCTCCTGGCCGGACCCGCCGTGGAGGCGGATTGGGGCGCCCGCCGCATCGTCCCGGCCAACGCGCCGCGCCACCATGTCGATGTGGTGGTGGTCACGACCGGCGGGCGGCACGCCTTGGAGGGGCTCGGCCTTCCGCCGGCCTTCTATCATCACCGCGAGGTCGACTGCCCGCCGCTCGAGCTCGGCCATGCCGCGCGCGCCTTCGTCGCCGAGCGGGTCGGCTCCTACGACTGGTACGGCTTCCTCGAGGACGATCTCAGGCTCCACGATCCGTGGTTCTTCACCAAGCTCGCCTGGTTCCTCAAACAGGCCGGCGACGACAAGGTGCTGCTGCCGAACCGGTTCGAGATGTCCGCGAAGGGGCCGGCGCGCAAGGTCTATGCCGACGGGCCGGTGAACCGCCAGCAGAGCGGGCCGTGGAGCAACGACAAGGGGCCGGAGATCATCGCCGGGCGCGTGCTCGGCCGCGGCGTGACCTTCCGGCGCGCCTCCAATCCGCATGCGGGATGCTGGTTCCTCACGCGCCGGCAGATGCAGCGGTTCGCCGCCGAGCCGCATTTCATGGACAGGCAGGCGAGCTTCATCGGCGCGTTGGAGAGCGCCGCGACGCTGGCGCTGATGCGCAGCTTCGCCGTCTACAAGCCGGCGCTCGACTGTGCCTATGTCCTCGAGATCGAGCACCAGGACGACCGCTTCATGCGCGTGCTGGCGGGCTTGCCGCACAACCGCACAGCCGTGAAGCCGGAGCAGGTCGGCTAGTTCAGCTCGCCGCGCAGCCGCTCGCGCAAGAGATCGATCGGCTGCAGCCGCCCGCCGCCCGCATCGAAGCACCAGAACTGCCAGCCGTTGCAGGCAGGCAGGCCCTGCACATGCGCGCCGGCCTGGTGGATCGAGCCGCGGAAATCGGCCGTGGCGAGCGTGCCGTCGGCGCGCACCTTGGCGGTCCAGCGGCGGTTGTGGCTGGTGAGCACGGTGCCGGGCTCCAGGAGCCCGCGCTCGATCAGCCAGCCGAAAGGAATGCGCGGCTGCTCGCGCTTGGCCGGCGCGTCCACGAGCGAAGGATCGGAGGCGGCGCGCACCTCGGCGATGCGCGCGACGGCGATGCGGGCATAGTCCCTGTCGCGCTCGATGCCGATCCAGCGGCGGCCGAGCCGCTTGGCGACCGCCCCGGTGGTGCCGCTGCCGAAGAAGGGATCCAGGACGACCTCGCCCGGCCGGGTCGAGGCCATCAGCACCCGGTGCAGCAGCGCTTCGGGCTTCTGGGTCGGGTGCGCCTTGCGCCCGGCGGAATCGCGCAGGCGCTCCGGCCCGCTGCAGATCGGCAGCAGCCAGTCGCTGCGCATCTGCAGATCGTCGTTCAACGCCTTCATCGCCGCATGATTGAAGGTGTAGCGCGAGGACTTCTCCTTCGCGCACCAGATCAGGGTCTCATGCGCGTTGGCGAAGCGGCGGCCGCGGAAGTTCGGCATCGGGTTGGTCTTGCGCCAGACGATGTCATTGAGGATCCAGTAGCCCAGATCCTGAAGGATGGCTCCGACGCGGAAGATATTGTGGTAGCTGCCGATGACCCAAAGCGTGCCGTCCGGCTTGAGCAGGCGCCGCGCCGCGGCGAGCCAGTCGCGCGTGAAGCGGTCGTATTCGGCGAAGTCCGCGAACTTGTCCCAGTCCTCGTCGACCCCGTCCACCTCGGTCTGGTTCGGGCGCAGGAGGCCGCCCTTGAGCTGGAGATTGTAGGGCGGGTCGGCGAAGACGAGGTCCACCGAGCCGGCCGGAAGCCGGTTCATCTCCTCGATGCAGTCGCCGGTGAGAATGCGGTCGAGCGGGGGCTGGGTCGATGCGGCCATGGCCGCGGAGGATGAGGCAGCCCGAGTCGTCGCGTCAAGAGTCTTCTAAAATCAGGCTCTTGCGAGCAGATGTTTGCGTACTGAGTAAAAAGACCGGCGATGCTGCAGGCAGGGGCCGAATCGGGCCAGCGCGCTCAAATGCTCGGGTGTCGAATAGCCGGCATTGTGGTCCCAGCCATATTCGGGGTGGTAGCCCGCCATCGCGGCCATCATCCGGTCGCGCACGACCTTGGCGACGATCGAGGCGGCGGCGATGGAGAAGCTCTTGCCGTCGCCCTCGACGATCAGGGTCGAGGGGCAGGGCAGGTCGGGTCGGACATTGCCGTCGATCAGCGCATGGTCGGGCGCGAAGCCGAGCGCGTCGAGCGCGCGGCGCATGGCCATGAGGCTGGCGCGCAGGATGTTGATGCGGTCGATCTCGATGCAGCTCGCCATGCCGACGCCGATGCGCGCATGGTCCTGCAGCCGGTCATAGATCTGCTCGCGCAGCTCGGGCGTGAGCTTCTTGGAATCGTCGACCCTGGAGCGAAGGCTGCGCGGGAAGCGCTTGAGGTCGAGCAGCACGGCCGCGGCGACCACCGGCCCGGCGAGCGGCCCGCGCCCCGCCTCGTCGATGCCGACGACGATGTGGCCTTCTTTGGCGCCCGCCTTGCGCTCGAAGCTGAAATCCGGCATCGCCGGCTCCCCGACGCGATTTCCCCTGGCGCGGGAGGGTAGCAGGGTGGAGGGCGGTTCTGTAATCCGCTTATTGGCCTGACCGTCCGACGGTGCGGCTCCTGTGTATGCGACACACCTCTTCAGGCATGCCGGCGATCACTCGCAGGTACGATAGGTGCTCGCGCCGCAGCCTGGTCGTGCCGGTCTCCCAGTCCAGGATCGTTTGCTCGGGAATGCGGAACGAATCGCTGAACTGCGCGGCCGTCATGCGGAAGAACCGGCGCAGCAGGCGCACCTTCTTGCGGCCCGGCATCCGTTTGGATGCCAGTAAGAGATTGAGCCGCTTACTCGGCGCCGGCATGTCCTTCCTTCCTTTCGTCCGCATCACAGCAGCCGGAACTGGCCCCCTTGCGGCACCGGCGGGCGGAAGAGGCTGGTGTTGAACTGCCAGTCGCGGCGGGTGAAGCCGTAGCGGCTCGCGGCGAGGCGGAAGCGCTTGGCAAGCAGGTCGGCATAAGGGCCGCTGCCCGTCATCCTGAGGCCGAACTCGGCTTGGTAGAGCTTGCCGTCGCGCATCGAGCGCACGAGGGAGAGGATGTGCTTGGCGCGGCCGGGGAAATGCGCCTCCAGCCATTCCTCGAACAGGTCCTTGATCTCCAAGGGCAGGCGCAGCAGGACGTAGCCGGCGGTGCGCGCGCCCGCCTCGGCCGCTGCCTCCAGAAGCTTCTCCAGCTCGCGGTCGTTGAGAGCCGGGATCATGGGGGCGACCAGCACGCCGGTCGGGATGCCGGCCTTCGACAATGCGCGGATGGTCTCCAACCGCCGCGCGGGGGACGCGGCGCGCGGCTCCATCACGCGCGAGAGCTTGGGGTCGAGCGTGGTCAGCGAGACCGTGGCCGAGGCGAGGCCGAGCTTCGCCATGGGCGCGAGCAGGTCGATGTCGCGCTGGATCAGCGCCGACTTCGTCACGATCCCGACCGGGTGGTTGCACTTGGAGAGCACCTCGAGGATCGAGCGCGTGATGCGCAGCTTCTTCTCGAGCGGCTGGTATGGATCGGTGTTGGTGCCCATCGCGATCACCGCCGGCCGGTAGCCGGGCTTGGCCAGCTCCTGCTCCAGCAGCTTGGCCGCGTCGGGCTTCACCAGGATCCGGGTCTCGAAATCGAGCCCGGGCGACAGCCCGAGGAAGGCGTGGGTCGGCCGCGCGAAGCAATAGATGCAGCCATGCTCGCAGCCGCGATAGGGGTTGATCGAGCGGTCGAAGCCGACATCGGGCGAGTTGTTGCGGGCGATGACCGTGCGGCTGGTGTCCTCGATCACGCGCGTGTCGGGCCGGGTCTCCTCCTCGGGCGGCAGGCCCCAGCCGTCATCGACCCGCTCGCGCACCGTCGGCTCGTAGCGGCCGGTCGGGTTGCTGACGGCGCCGCGGCCCTTGACCGGGCGGTCCGGCAGCCGGTCCTCCGCGAGCGGGTCGGGTTTTGAAGGCAACCGCGGCTTCATGAGGCAAGAGTAGCGCAGCGTCGAGAACAAATCAAGAACGAAGTTCGACGTCGACCCATTCGCTTCGGACGCGGTGCACCGTTTCGGGCGCCAGGAAGTCGGCGATGCGGGCCGCGACGTG
>JAREAF010000340.1 GCA_029240475.1 Rhodospirillales bacterium
CTTTTGTGCCTGATTCCGCCTTGACCTGAGCGGCCGCCCGCCCTAACGTCGCCCCGTCGGCAAGTTGAACAGGTCGAGGCTTCGAGAAAGAGAGGGCCGCCAGCGTAGCGGCCCTCCGTTTTTTCGTATTCCCCGTGACCTCCGCGCCACAGCTCTCCGAACGGATTTTTACCATCGAGGGCGCAGCCGCCTTCCTGGCGGCGGCCGGTCCGGAGCGCGCCGGCGCGCCGACGATCCTCCTTCTGCATGGCGCGGGAATGGACCATCGCGCCTGGCGCGCGCAGCTCACGGCGCTTGCCTCCGGCGGAGTGCGGGCGCTCGCGCCGGATTTCCCCGGCCATGGCCGGTCGGCCGGATCGGCCCTGACCCGGATCTCGGACCTGGCGGATTGGACGATCCGGTTGGTCGACGCGATCGAGATCGAGAGCTTGGCCCTGGCCGGACATAGCATGGGCGCGCTCGTGGCGATGGAGGCGGCCACGAGCTTCGGCGCGCGGGCGGCGAGCATTGCCCTGATCGGCGCGGCCGCGGAGATGCCGGTCCATCCAGCTCTGCTCGAGGCGGCGCGGGAAGACCGCGCGCGCGCCGCGAAGATGATCGCCGGATGGGCCTTCGGCCCGGCCGCGCAGGCCGATGGCCAAGCCGAGGCCGGCCGGCGGCTGATCGCCGCATCGCCTCCCGGCGTACTCGCGGCCGACTTGCAGGCTTGCGCCGATTACAGGAACGGGCCTGATGCGGCAGGGCAGCTCGGCTGCCCGGTTCTCGTCATCGCGGGCGAGAAGGACAAGATGACTCCGGCCCGGCGCGGCCGCGCCCTGGCCGAGGCGATCAGGGGCGCCCGCCACGAAGAGCTGCCCGGGATCGGCCATATGTTGCCGGTCGAGGCGCCGGAGCGCGTGTCGGAGCTGCTGCTTTCGATTGCGCAATAGAAAGGGCCGGGCGCTGCCCCGCGCCCGGCCCAATCAGCCCAATCTCGAACTCGGGCCTAGGCGGCCTTGCTGTCGATCACCTGCGGCTCGGTCTTGCCGGTCGCGATCTTGATCGTCCGGGGCTTCATCGCCTCGGGGACCTCGCGGACCAGGTCGACGTGCAGGAGGCCGTTCGACAGGTTGCCGCCGCTGACCTGGATGTGGTCCGCCAGCTCGAAGCGCCGCTCGAACGCGCGCCGCGCGATGCCGCGATGCAGGAACTGCTTGGGCTCCTCATCCTTCGCGGCCTTGCCGGTCACGGTGAGCACGCCTTCCTCGACGGTGATGGTGAGCTCGTCGGCCGAGAAGCCCGCCACCGCCATGGTGACGCGATAGGCGTTCTCGCCGGTCTTCTCGATGTTGTAGGGCGGGTAGGAGGGGGCCGACTCGTCCACGCGGCCGGCGGCATCCAGAAGCCGCATCATCCGGTCGAAGCCGACGGTCGAGCGAAACAGGGGCGAAAGGTCGTAGGTGCGCATGGCTCCATATCCTCCGTTGAGCAACATGGGTCGTCGGGATCCACCGAAAGCCGGCCGGAACCCCGCCGGATCTGCCCGGGCCCTCGAGGAGGCGCCCGGAACCACCCGGATTTAGGCAGAGATTCCCGGGGTTCAAGAGGCGGCCTCCCGCCCCTTTGCCCGTGCGCCGCGGGCCCTATCTCCTTTCGGCGACATCAAGGAAAGGGGGCTATGCCCAGAACTGCCGCGAAGTCCAGCCCCAAGCTCTGGGAGAAGGTCAAGCGCCAGGTCACGGCCGGAGAAAAGGGCGGGCGCAAGGGCCAATGGTCCGCGCGAAAGGCCCAGCTCGCCGTGCAGGAGTACAAGCGGCAGGGCGGCGGCTACAAAGGGGGCAAGTCGAAGGACAACGCCCTCGCGGCATGGACGAAGGAGGAGTGGGGCACCCGCTCCGGCCGCAAATCCACCGAGACACCGGAGAGCGCTACCTGCCCAAGAAGGCGCGAAAAGCTCTCAGCGATGAGGAATACGGCCGGACCAGCGCCAAGAAGCGTGCGGACACCCGCAAGGGAAAGCAGTTCTCGAAGCAGCCGAGGGATGTCGCGAAGAAGACCGCCCGCCTGCGCGGCGGGAAGTCGGCCACTTCCGGGAGATCCCGCGCGGAGCTCTATGCGGAGGCCAGGCGGCGCAACGTCCCCGGCCGCTCGCGCATGAGCAAGGCCGAGCTCGAGCGCGCGCTGAGGAGATAGCTCCCTAGCGGCCTTACTTCTTGCCCTCGAAACCCTGGAAGCGCTTCTTGAACTTGGCGAGCTGGCCGCCGCTGTCGATCAGGCGGTGGACGCCCGTCCAGGCCGGATGCGACTTCGGGTCGATGTCGAGCCTCATCGTGTCGCCGGCCTTGCCCCAGGTCGAACGGGTCTTGAAGCTGGACCCGTCGGTCATCACCACGGTGATCTCGTGGTAGTCGGGATGGATGTTCTTCTTCATGGGCCGAATCCTGGGCTGGCGGAAGGCCGCGGTTTATAGCGGGGCGCGGCGCTGAAGGCAAGTCTGGAGGCTTGCGGGCGACGGGTCGCGCCGTCTAAGACGGGACGCCCCGCCATGGCCAGATTCGAATCCAGACCCGGCTCCGAACGCGCGCGCGCCCGTTCCCTCGCCCCCTTGAGGGCGCTGTGGCCGTTCCTCAGGCCATACCGGTTGCAGATGGCGGGCGCAGCGCTCTGCCTCACCGTCGCGGCGGTCACCGTGCTGGCGTTGGGGCAGGGGCTCAAGGTCCTGATCGACCGCGGCTTCGGCACGGGCGAGGCGGCGCTGATCGATCGGGCGGTCCTGCTGCTGCTCGTAGTCGTGCTGCTGCTCGCGGCCTCCACCTACGGGCGCTATTACCTCGTGACCTGGCTCGGCGAGCGGGTCGTCGCCGATCTCCGCCGCGCCGTGTTCGATCGCGTCGTCGACCTCGAGCCTGGATGGTTCGAGGAGGTGCGAACCGCCGAGGTGATCTCGCGCCTGACCACCGACACCACGGTGTTGCAGGCGCTGGTCGGCAGCTCGGTCTCGGTGGCCTTGCGCAACCTGCTGCTGTTCCTGGGCGGCGCCACGCTGCTCTTCGTCACCAATGCGCGGCTGACGGGCCTGGTGTTCCTGGTCGTCCCTCTGGTGCTGCTGCCGATCCTCATCTTCGGGCGCAAGGTCCGCCGCCTGTCGCGCGAGAGCCAAGACCGCGTGGCTGAGCTCGGCAGCTTCGTCGACGAGAGCCTGCACGGCATCCGCACGGTCCAGGCCTTCACCCACGAAGCGGCCGACCGGGCGCGCTTCGCCGAGCGCGTGGAGGCGGCCTTCGCCGTCGCCGCGCGCCGCACGCGCGCCCGCGCCCTGCTGACGGCGGCGGTGATCGCGCTCGTCTTCGGCGCGGTGTCGGTCGTGCTCTGGCTGGGCGGGCACGATGTGGTGAGCGGACGCATCAGTGCGGGCGAGCTCTCCGCCTTCGTCTTCTACGCGATCGTCGTCGCCGCGTCGGTCGGAGCGTTGTCGGAGGTAGCCGGGGACGCGCAGCGCGCGGCGGGCGCGATGGAGCGCCTGAGCGAGCTGCTCGAAATGCGCCCGCAGATCGCCGCGCCGGAGCGGCCGACCCCGCTGCCGAGCCCCGCGCGCGGCGCGGTCGAGCTGATCGACGTCTCCTTCCACTACCCGAGCCGTCCCGACCGGCCGGCCCTGCATGGCGTATCCTTCCGCCTGGCGCCCGGCGAGCGGGTCGCGCTGGTCGGCCCCTCGGGCGCCGGCAAGAGCACGGTCCTGCAGCTGCTCCTGCGCTTCTACGACCCGGAGGCGGGGTGCATCCTGTTCGACGGGGTCGATCTGCGTCGGACCGACCCGCAGGAGCTGCGCGCGCGCATCGGGCTGGTCGCGCAGGAGCCGACGATCTTCGCCGCCGACGTCGCGGAGAATATCCGCTACGGGCGCCCGGATGCGGATGATGCGTCCGTGCGTGCGGCCGCCGAGGCGGCGCATGCCATGGAGTTCATCGAGCGGCTGCCGGATGGCTTTACGAGTCAATTGGGCGAGCGCGGGGTGCGGCTTTCGGGCGGCCAGCGCCAGCGCATCGCCATCGCGCGGGCGATCCTGCGCGATCCCGCGCTGCTGCTGCTGGACGAGGCCACCAGCGCGCTCGACGCCGAGAGCGAGCGGCTGGTGCAGGCCGCGCTCGACCGCCTCATGGCCAGCCGCACGACCTTGGTGATCGCGCACCGGCTCGCCACCGTGCTCAAGGCCGATCGCATCCTGGTCATGGACCAGGGCGCGATCGTGGAGAGCGGGGGCCATGAGGAGCTGGTGCGCGCGGGCGGGCTCTACGCGCGCCTGGCGGCGCTGCAGTTCGATTCGGAAATCAGAAGTCAGAAGTCAGAAGTCAGATTCGCGGCTCAATCTTCTGACTTCTGACTTCTGTCATCTGATTTCTGGACTCCCCATCGCCAGGAACTTGGCGCGCCGGTGCGCCTTGTAGTCGTCGCTCCCGTTCCGCAGCTGGGCCAGCGCGCCTTCCACGGCATCGCCCACCGCATCGATCGCCGCGGCGCGATCTCGGTGCGCGCCGCCCAGGGGCTCGGGCACGATCC
>JAREAF010000658.1 GCA_029240475.1 Rhodospirillales bacterium
CATCTGCCGTTTCGAGGGCGAGCCGACGCTCTTCGACTGCCTCGAGTTCGACGAGGACCTCGCCACAATTGATGTGCTCTACGATCTTGCTTTCCTGCTCATGGACTTGTGGCACCGCGACCAGCCCGACCTCGCGAACCTCGTGTTCAACCGATACCTCGACGGGGCCGATGAGACGGACGGGCTCGGACTTTTGCCCTTCTTCATGGCTGTCCGGGCAGCGGTACGGGCGCATGTCACCGCAGTCCAGGCGAGCGAAGCGCAAGAGGATCGTGCCAAGACTTTGCACAAGGAGGCGTTTGCCTACTTTGAGCTCGCGGAGCGCCTTATAGCGCCAGTTGCTCCGATCCTTGTGGCTGTCGGGGGGCTGAGCGGCTCCGGGAAATCCACGGCAGCGGCTTCGATCGCTTCGGCGGTGGGCGCTCCTCCGGGCGCACGCGTGCTGTCCAGCGATCGCATTCGTAAGGCACTTCACGGCGTTGCTCCCGAAACCCGGCTGCCGGAGACGGCCTATCGCGCAGAGATCTCCGAGCAGGTCTATGCCCGGATGCGAGATGAGGCGAGAGCAGCTCTCGTAGCGGGTTGCGCCGTCGTTGCCGATGCCGTCTTCGATCGGCCAGCCGACCGGGAAGCGATCGCGCGCGTTGCTCGCGAGACCGGGGCTGCCTTTGACGGCTTCTGGCTCGCCGCGTCGGTTGACGTGCTGCTGGGGCGACTAGCGGCCCGCAAGGGCGATCCCTCGGATGCGACCGCGGCGGTGCTCCTCGCGCAAGCGGCACGTGACTGTGGAGAGATATCATGGCGGCATATGGATGCCGCAGCCGACCTTGCCCACACCTGCAAGACCATGCTCGCTAGTAGCCTCAGGGCTCCAGCGCCCGAGCGTCCAGCCGGAGCCGACCGACAGCTATAAAGCCGGCGTGAAGGAACTGAGGTTCTTTGCCGTACCGCAACGGCTCGCCGTCCGGCGTGAGCACGTCACCGCCGGCTGCGGCAAGCACCGCGTGGCCTGCGGCGGTGTCCCATTCATGTGTCGGCGCCAGGCGCGGATAGATGTCCGCTTCGCCCTCAGCAATCAAGCAGAACTTCAGCGAGGAGCCTACAGCACGCGTCTCTGCCAGCGGCCACCGCGCGAGGAAGGCCTCGGTCGCCGCGTCGCGATGCGAGCGGCTCGTCAGCCCAACGAGCCCTTTCTTGGGCGGCTCACGCACAGCGATGCGCCGGGCGATCGCGGCTCCGTTGAGCGCGGTGCCGGGCGCGATGTCGATCACGCGGCTTTCCGATCCGCCGAACCAGAGCCGCTCTAGCAACGGTGCGTAAACGGCGCCGGCCACCGGCCGGCCCTCCTCGACGACGGCAATGTTGACCGTCACCTCGGGACGGCCCGCGATGAACCGAGGCATCCGGCTTCCAAGCTATTACGAATTTGCGCCCGAAGATGTTGGCCACCGGCTTTCCTGCCGCCACCGCGATCCTTGCGAGGAACATGGCAAGCTCGTTACGGAACATAAGGTTGTAAAGCTGCCGGCGTGCCCATTAATGGGAGAACAGGCAGCATTTCGGGCAATGGGTGAGAAGATTGCGCGTTACCCCGCCAAGCACCCATTCGCGAATGCGGGCATGGCCGTATGCTCCGGCCACGATGAGATCGGCGCCGTGCTGTTCAGCCACAAGGATCAGCTCATCGGCCGCAGACGTCTCTCTCTCGGTGCGGACCTCACAGTGGGCCTTGACGTGGTGGCGATCGAGATGGCGCACCACATCTGAGACACGAGCCGTGGCATCCTGAAGCTCGGCGGCGTTCGCGACCTCTACGACGTGGACAGCTTCCGCGGCCCGGAGAAACGGCGATGCGTCCCAAACGGCACGACGCGCCTCTCGGGTATCCTTCCACGCCACTACGACATGGCTGGCGTCGAGCTTTGCGGCGCCGGGTGGAACGACAAGTACCGGTCGGCCGGCCGCCATGATCACGTCACCTGGGTCGGGTGTGCGATACATGCCCGCGCGGAGCCGCTCGAGATCGCGGCCGATCACGACGAGGTCGGCGGAGCGCGCCTCGCGGGCCATCACTTGGGCAGGTAGATCGACATAGGCCAGCCACTGGGCGCTCAGCTCCTGCACTCCCCGATGCGATCGAAACTTCCGCTCCGCGGCCTCGAGCTCCGAGCGGATCTGCTCCTCCTCCGCGGCCAAAACCTCCCCGATAAGGACCGCTCCGCCGAACGCGTCCACGATCGGCGGACGCATGGCTTCGGCTGCCAGGCCAATTAGTGTCGCGTTGAAGCGGCGCGCAAGACCAGACGCGAGGTCGAGACGGGCGTCTGACGACGTACTGCCGGTCTCGACGTGCACCAGGATTGATGCGTAGCTCATCAGAAACTCCTGTTTGTGTCTGCAGACGCGCTGGTCGCTGAGGGCCTCGACACCTTGCAACTCTACGCAAGATGCCGCTCAATGTCGTAGATCGGATGCCTGGTGAGATCCTTATCGAGCTCTCCTATGACTAGGCTGCGAAGGCGGTCCGGGAAAGCTGCTCGC
>JAREAF010000341.1 GCA_029240475.1 Rhodospirillales bacterium
GCCTCGACCGGCTCGCCCTTGCTGCCCGAGGGCTTCGACTATGTCTATGCCAACGTGAAGTCCGATCTCTGCCTCTCCTCCATCTCGGGCGGCACCGACATCATCTCCTGCTTCGTGCTCGGCAATCCGATCGGGCCGGTCTGGCGCGGCGAGATCCAGGCGCCGGGCCTGGGCATGAAGGTCGAGGTCTATGACGAGAGCGGGCGGCCTATCGAAGGGCAGAAGGGCGAGCTGGTCTGCACGCGGCCGTTCCCTTCGATGCCGGTCGGCTTTTGGAATGACCCCGGCGACGCCAAGTACCGCGCCGCCTATTTCGAGCAATATCCCGGCGTCTGGCGGCATGGCGACTGGATCGAGCAGACCCAGCATGGCGGCTTCGTCATCTATGGCCGCTCGGACGCGGTGCTCAATCCCGGCGGCGTCCGCATCGGTACCGCCGAGATCTATCGCCAGGTCGAGCAGCTCGAGGAGGTCGAGGAATCGATCGTCGTCGGCCAGGATTGGCAGGGCGATGTGCGCGTGGTGCTGTTCGTGAAGCTGAAGGCGGGCTCAAGGCTCGACGCGGCGCTGGAGAAGAAAATCAAGGAGCGCATCCGCGCCAACACCACCCCGCGCCACGTGCCGGCGAAGATCATCGAGGTGCCGGAGATCCCGCGCACCAAGAGCGGCAAGATCGTCGAGCTCGCCGTGCGCGACGTGATCCACGGCCGTGCGGTCAAGAACAAGGAGGCGCTCGCCAATCCCGAGGCGCTCGCCCACTTTGAGAACAGGGTGGAACTGGCGAGCTAAGCCGCAGCCATGCGGACAGCAGCCTTACTTTTTCCTGCTGCTGCTCCTGCTCCTGCTGGAGCTGCTTTTGCTGCCGCTGCTTTTGCGTCGGGTGCTCTTCCGCCGCGACTGACCCGACTCCGACATGGCGATGGCGACGGCCTGCTTGCGGCTGCGGACCTTCTTGCCGCTGCCGCTCTTCAGGGTGCCGCGCTTGTGCTCGGACATGACCTTGTGCACCTTGCGCTGCTTGCCGGCTCTTGTCTTCGGCTTGCTTGCTGCCAAGTGAGCCTCCGCTCAATGTTCCGCCTCTCGTTGCAACGCTTCAGCGACGCTCGCGCGGCATCCGTGGCCTAATCCTGAAGGGTAGGTGTATGACGATGACCGGCTCGAACGGACGCACCGAAAGACAGAAGATGCTCGCGGGCGATCACTATCGCGTGGATGCGGAGCTCGCCGCTGAGCAGCTGCGCGCCGAGCGGCTGCTGCGCGCCTATAATGCGACGACCGCCGCCGATGTCGAGCAGCGCGCCGCGCTCCTTTCCGCGCTGCTCGGCGCCATCGGCGAGGACAGCGTCATTCGTCCGCCCTTCCACTGCGATTACGGGACCAACATCCGCATCGGGCGCGGCTGCTTCGTCAATTTTGGCTGCGTGTTCCTCGACGTGGCGGCGATCGCGCTGGGCGATGCCTGCCAGATCGGCCCCCTGGTGCAGATCCTCACCGCCGACCATCCCCGCGACGCGGCGCAGCGGCGCGACGGCTATGAGAGCGGCAAGCCGATAACGATCGGCGCGAATGTGTGGATCGGCGGCGGCGCGATCCTCTTGCCCGGCATCCGCATCGGCGAGGACGCCATCATCGGCGCGGGCAGCGTCGTCACGCGCGACGTCCCGGCCGGCGCCACCGTCAGCGGCAATCCCGCCCGCGCCGCCAAGAAGGAGGGCTAGGAAGTGGGCTCATCGATCTCCCGCGCCGCTTTCCGAAACAACCAGGCGGAAATCAGCCACAGCGCTGCGAAGAATCCGGTCAGGAACAGGATCGCCCCTGGCCAGTTCGCCCCAGTGGAGCCCAATCCCAGGATCACGGCGATCGCGCCCGCCAACGCCTGAGCGAGCGCGGTCCCGGCCAACGCGCGCGCCATGCCATCGGGCTGGAAGCGGACGATGAGGGCGCCGACGATCCCGACGCCGAGCACCCCGCCATACATCAGGTTGGCTGGGTTATCTTCAGACCCGATGATGCCGACGGCCAGGTTCATCCAAATAAGAAGGAACGTCGCCACGACCGCAACGCCGACGGCGGCTCGGTAAGCGATGTTCCCTGTCATCCTTGCTGCCAGCTCGAAGGCGCCGCAAGCGCCGAACAGCATGGCGCCCATGACGATGAAATCGATCTCGTCCCACGCCATTTCGCCGGTGAACTGCATCGCGATAAGGGGCAGCAGCAGTAAGAGCGCTGCGATCACCCAGGGCGCAACCCTCCAAGAAGGCCCGCGCCGTCCGGCGCCGTTTCCGCGTTTCCCGCCATTGCTTTGCCTGGGTGCATGCGTGGCGCCTTTTCGCATCGATGAGCTAGCCGTCGAGCAGCGCATGCACGCGCTGGCGCAGCTCGGGCAGCAGCTCGGCCTCGAACCACGGGTTTCGTCTGAGCCACGCGGTGTTGCGCCAGCTCGGATGCGGCAGCGGCAGGAACTTCGGCAGGAAGTCCCGCCACCGCGAGACCGTCTCATGCATGGACGCGCCGCGCGCAACGCCCAGGTAATAGGCCTGCGCGTAGGAGCCGATCAGCAGTGTCAGGCCGACCTTCTTCAGGTGCGGCCACACCATCGGATGCCAGGTCGGCGCGCAGAGCGGGCAGGGCGGCCGGTCGCCGCCATTCTTGTCCACGCCCGGATAGCACAAGCCCGTCGGCAGGATGGCGATGCGGCGCACGTCGTAGAAACTCTCGCGGTCGAGCTGCAGCCACTCGCGCAATCGGTCGCCGCTGCGGTCGTTCCAGGGAATGCCCGTCTCGTGCACCTTGGTGCCGGGCGCCTGCCCGACCAGCAAAAGCCGCGCGCTCTGCGAGATGCGGAAGGTGGGCTTGGGGCCGAGCGGCAGCCGGTCGGCGCAGAGCGTGCAGGCGCGCATCTCGGCGACGAGCCGCGTGAAGGCGCTCATGCGCCGTTCAGCAGCCGCCGCACATAGGCGGGCACGATCCCGGTCGCGGGCCCGTGGAGCGCCTCATGGAACAGGCTGCGCCCCTCCGAGGGTTCGAGATTGAGCTCGACCGTATGCGCGCCGGCCGCGCGCGCCTCGGTGACGAACCCCGCGGCCGGATAGACCGTGCCCGAGGTGCCGATCGAGAGGAACAGGTCGGCTTGCGCGAGCGCTTCGAAAATGCGGTCCATCTGAAGCGGCATCTCGCCGAACCAGACCACATGCGGCCGCAGGGTGCCGAGGCTCGCGCAGGCGGGGCAGGCAAGCGCGGTGGACAGGTCCTCCTCGCAGGGCCGCACGTCGCCGCATCCGGCGCAGCGGCGCTTCAATATCTCGCCATGCATATGGATGAGGTTCCTGGAGCCCGCGCGCTCATGCAGATCGTCGATGTTCTGCGTGACCAGCAGGACCTCGCCGTCCCAGCGCCGCTCCAGCTCGGCCAGCGCCAGATGCGCGGCGTTGGGCTGGATCGCGGGATCGGTGAGGCCGCGCCGCCGCGCATTGTAGAACTCGTGCACGAGGGCAGGATTGCGCGCGAACGCCTCGGGCGTGGCGACGTCCTCGATGCGGTGCCGCGCCCAGATCCCGTCCGGGTCGCGGAAGGTGTGCAGGCCCGATTCGCGGCTGATCCCGGCGCCGGTCAGGACGACGACCCGGGCGCCTGCCTCGATCATTCGTCCTGCAGCGCCGGATAGGGTTGCTCCGCGCCCTCCAGCGGATAGACGCGCTCGGGCGTGTAGATCGAGCCGCTCTGCGTGAGGAAGCTGGAGAACAGCGTGAACTCGGTGACCGGGAACGGCCCCGCCTGAAAGAGGCTGTTGCGGGCGATGAACTCGCCGAGCCGCGCATCTCCGCGCTGGCGCGAGCGGGTCAGGGTCACATGCGGCTTGAATTTCTGCGTCTCGGGCGGAACGCCGGCGCGCACCAGGGCCGATTCCACCTTGTCGCGCAGATGGAAGAGGGCGGGCGCGCGCTCGATCCCCACCCAGACCGAGCGTACGCCGTTGTTGTTGCCGAAGGAATCGACCCCGCTCAGCTTCAGGCGGAAGGCCGGCGCGCGCACGACCGACAGCGCCATGTCGATGTCCTCGAAACGGGATTCGTCCACCTCGCCGATGAAGCGCAGGGTGATGTGGAAATTCTCCGCATCGACCCACCGCACATTGGCCAGCCCGCTGCAGAGCGCCGAGACGCGGTCCTGGATCTCCTCAGGCAACGGGATGGCGACGAACAGGCGGATCATCTCTGGCTGAGGCCTCCTCCCGCGGCTGGATGGATCCGGGAACGGCTATCCATAGGTATAACGCTCGAATCCCGCCGCGCAGCCAAAATCGACGATGATCAGGACGGCCGCACGCCCGCGGCGGCGAGGACGTGCGGCAGGATGCGGCGGACGATCTCCCTCACCCCGGCATCGTTGGGGTGCAGCCCGTCCGGAAGGTTCAGCTTCGGGTCCGTGGCCACGCCCTCCAGGAAGAAGGGATAGAGCGGCACCGCGTATTTCGCCGCGAGGTCGGCATAG
>JAREAF010000342.1 GCA_029240475.1 Rhodospirillales bacterium
ACTTCGCGATGTTGCATCCTTCTCCGTCAGGTGCAGGGGCTCGGAGCCGGAGCGATGCACGAGAATGACCGGCGCAATAAGGGGATGGACTCCGCGGCGCCGGATGCCGACGGCCGCGCCGCGATCTATCGTGCGATCGCCAACTACACCTATGACTGGGAGAGCTGGATCGGCGCCGATGGCCGGCCGCTCTGGATCAATCCGGCGGTCGAGCGGTTGACCGGCTGGTCGGTCGCGGAATGCATGGCCATGCCCGCCTACCCGCTGGAGATCGTAGAGGAGGACGACCACGCCGCCGTCCAGGCGCTCCTGGCCGATGCGGCCGCGGGCGGCAGTGGGAACGATATCGAGTTCCGCATCCGCCGCAAGGATGGAGGCGCCGCCTGGATGGCCCTCTCCTATCAGACCATTCGGGACGAGGACGGCCGGTCTCTCGGCTTTCGCACCAGCTGCCGCGACATCACGCGGCGCAAGCGCGCCGAAACCGCGTTGATGGAGGCGCAGCGCGAGGCCGAGCGCGCCAACCGCGCGAAATCCCGGTTTCTCGCGGCGGCGGGTCACGACCTGTCCCAGCCATTGCAGGCGATCGCCATGTTCGCCTCCGCCTTGAAGAGCCAGTTAAGCGATCCCGAGGGGTGGGAGTCGATCGACGCCATCCAGCAGTCGCTGCGCGCCGCGGACGAACTCCTGAGCGCACTGCTCGAGGTGGCGCGGCTGGATGCGGGCACCCTGAAGCCGCAACCGCAGGTCTTCGCGGTCTTCGACCTCTTGGAGCGGATCGAGACGAGCTACGCTCCCCAGGCGCGCGAGAAGGGCCTCGCCTTCCGCATCGTCCCCTGCTCCCTGCCGGTGGTCAGCGACCCGGCGCTGCTGGGGCGCATCCTCGGGAACCTCGTCTCGAACGCGATCCGCTACACCGAGCGCGGAACAGTCCTCGTCGGCTGCCGCCGGCGCGGCCAGATGCTGCGGATCGAGGTTTGGGACACCGGCGTGGGCATCCCGGAATCCAAATGGGGCGCGATCTTCGAGGAGTTCTACCAGATCGGAAATCCGGAACGGGACCGCAAACGCGGGCTGGGGCTGGGCCTGGCCATTGTCGACCGGCTCGCCAAGCTGCTCGGCCATGGCATCGAGCTGCGGTCCTGGGTTGGGCGCGGCTCGATGTTCGCCGTCGTGGTGCCGATCGGCTCTCGCGACCTCCTCCGGCACAGGACCCCGCGCGATGCGGAGGACACCGAGGTTGCGGGCGCGCTGGTGGTGGTGATCGATGACGAACCGGTCCAGCGCGAGGGCATGCGTCGCGCGCTCGGCGCCTGGGGCTGCTCCGTGGTGCCCGCGGCCTCGGCGGAGGAGGCGCTGGCACAGCTCGCGGCGAGCGGGCGCAAGCCGGACCTGATCGTCGCGGATTACAGGCTGGCGGACGGCGCGACGGGCTCGCAGGCGATCCGCCGGCTGTCGGAGTGGGCGGAACGGACGATCCCCGGCATCATCGTCTCGGGCGACAACGAGGCGTGGCGGCTGCAGGAGGCGGCGGCGGGCGGTCACGGCTTCCTGCACAAGCCGGTCGATCCGGACGAGCTGCGCCGGCGCCTCGCGGCCATCCTGAACTCGGGCCGCGGCTGATCCTCAGCCGGGCGGCTGCGGGTCCGGCGGCCAGCCCAGCTCGGCGGCGATCATCGCGGCCTGGGTGCGGTTGGACGCCGCCAGCTTGTCGAGGATCACCTTCACATGCGCCTTGACGGTGCTCTCGAGCAGCCCGAGCGAGCGCGCGATCTCCTTGTTGGGCAGGCCGCGCATGAGCAGCGTCAGCACGTCGAGCTGGCGCTCGGTGAGCCCGCTGAGGGGATTGTCCTCCGGGAAGCGCTGCGCCGCCTCGGACGAGAAGCCGCGCCGCGACCCGGCCATGAGCGCGCTCGAGGGGATGTAGGTCTCGCCCGCCAGCGCCAAAGACAGGGCATGTTTCAGGGCGGTGTCGCTCGAGGATTTCAGCACATAGCCGCGCGCGCCCCGCTCGATGGCATTGCGGATCGTTTCGGTGTCGCCGGCGGCCGACAGGATGACGACGGGCACCTTCGGGAAACGCCTGCGCAGCTCGTCCAGCCCGCGCAGGTTCTCCATTCCCGGCATTGTGATGTCGAGGAGGATCAGGTCGCAGCCGCCTCTCTCCAGCTCGGCGAGCGCGGCATCGACTTCGCTCGCCTCGGCGATCTCGACCTGGTCGTACATCTTCGACAGCACGAGCGAGAGCCCGCGTCGAAACAGGGTATGATCGTCGGCGATCAGGATTTTCACGGGAGAAAAGCCGTTTTTCACGAGCGATGCGCCGCGGCTGAGATGGGGCGGCGGCCGCCAGAATACTAGCGCCGGCCTTGCCGAGCGGACAACTCAACCGCCGCTACCTCCATCGATGACCGCCGCCGCACGGCTCCGGTCTGCGCGCGAGGGGCTCGGCTCTCCCCAGAAGGCCCCCGCCCGGCTCGCCGGCCCGGGCGACAACTCGTCCCGTGGCGCGTTGACCTTCGGGCGGCGACTGCGCCAGGGTGGCAGGTCGGGGCCGACACAAACGGAGAGACACAGGCGATGAAGCTGGTCCGGTACGGCGAGCCAGGGCGCGAGCGCCCCGGCATGATCGACTCCAAAGGCACGCTCCACGACCTTGCCGATCATGTCGAGGACATCGACGGCGCGGCGCTGGTGCCCGAGGGGCTCGAGAGCCTGCGCGCGCTGGAAACGGCGCGGCTCTCGGTCGTTCACGGCGAGCATCGGCTTGGACCTCCCATCGCGAAGGTCGGGAAGGTGATCGCGGTCGGGCTCAACTATGCAGATCACGCGGCGGAATCGGGGCTCGAGGTCCCGAAGGAGCCGGTGCTGTTCATGAAGGCGACCAGCGCGATCTCCGGCCCATACGATGACGTGATCCTGCCGCGCGGCTCCAAGAAATGCGATTGGGAGGTCGAGCTCGCGATCGTGATCGGCAAGGAGGCCCGCTATGTGTCCGAGGAGGAGGCCCCGAGCCACATCGCCGGCTACACCATCTGCAACGACGTCTCAGAGCGGCACTTCCAGATCGAGCGCTCGGGCCAGTGGGTGAAGGGCAAGTCCGCCGACACCTTCTGCCCGTTGGGTCCGTGGCTCGTCACGGCCGACGAGATCAAGGACCCGCAGGCGCTCGACATGTGGCTGGACGTGAACGGCGAGCGCATGCAGACCGGCTCGACCCGGACCATGGTGGCCGGCGTGTACAAGCTGGTCAGCTATATCAGCCAGTTCATGAGCCTGCAGCCGGGCGACGTGATCCCGACCGGCACGCCGCCCGGGGTCGGCATGGGCATGAAGCCGCAGCGGTGGCTCAAGCCCGGCGACGAGATCCGCCTCGGCATCTCCGGGCTCGGCGAGCAGCGCCAGCAGGTGCGGGCGTACGAGGGCTGACGGGCGCTCGTGCTCACCCCTACCCATCCCTCTCCCTCGAAAGGGGGAGGGAGTTCTTGCTCCCGACTGCTTCCTGATCCCCGGCGCCTGCTATGCCGCCGTCAGCAGCTCGCGCGCGAAGCGCTCGGCGTCGGCGGCGGTGATGTCGCGGCAGTTGGCCTTGCGCATCGGCTCGTTCTCGACCGACATGGTCACCTCGGCGAGGCGCTTGGCGTCCCTCTCGCCGAGACCATCCGCGCTCAGCGCGATCGGCAGCCCGACCGAGCGCAGGAAGCCGTCGTAGGCCGGCGCCAGCGCCGCCGCAAGATCGCGATCGCTCCGCCCGTCGCGGTCGATCCCCATCGCCTCGGCCACGGACGCGTGCCGCTCGGGCGCCGCTTCCGCGTTCCAGGCGAGCGCCACCCTGAGGCAAAGGCCTACCGCGCGGCCATGATGGACGTGCCCGACCGTGCCCAGCGCATGGCCGATCGCATGCGCGATGCCGGTGCCCGAGCCGTCGATCGCCATGCCGGCGAGGCACGAGGCGATCAGCATCGCTCCGCGCGCTTCGAGATCCTGCGGCGCCTCGACCGCGCGCTTGAGGTTGCGCGCGATCAGGCGGATCGCCTGCAGCCCGCTCGCATCGTTCAGCGGGTTGGCGCGGCGGATGGTCACCGCCTCGATCGCATGGACCAGCGCGTCGACGCCGGTGGCCGCCGTGAGCCGCGCCGGCAGGCCGACGCTCAAGGTCGGATCCAGGACGGAGAGATGGGGCTTCAGCTCGACGCCCCAGGCCCAGACCTTCGCTCCGGCGTCATTGGCGAAGACCGAGGTGCGCGTCGCCTCCGAGCCCGTGCCCGCCGTGGTGGGGATGCAGATGCGCAGGAGGCCGTTCGCGGGCAGCGGGTTGACGCAGAGCTCGTAATGGCTGACCGATGCGTCCGCAGCCGCCGCAGCGGCCGCCAGCTTGGAGGTGTCCAGGGCCGACCCGCCGCCCAACCCGACCACGAGCTGCGCCTTGTGCCGCCGCGCGAGCGCCGCGGCCGCATCGACCTGGCGCGCCTGCGGCTCGCCCGTGAGGT
>JAREAF010000343.1 GCA_029240475.1 Rhodospirillales bacterium
TCTTCCTGACCGCGGGCTTCCTCGGCATCATGTACTACTTCGTGCCCAAGCGCGCCGAGCGGCCGGTCTATTCCTACCGGCTCTCCATCATCCAGTTCTGGGCGCTGATCTTCCTCTACATCTGGGCGGGCCCCCATCACCTGCACTACACGGCGCTGCCGGATTGGGCGCAGACCCTCGGCATGACCTTCTCCGTCATGCTGTTGATGCCCTCCTGGGGCGGCATGATCAACGGCGTCATGACGCTGTCCGGGGCGTGGGACCGGCTGCGCACCGACCCCGTGCTGCGCTTCCTCGTCGCCTCCGTCGGCTTCTACGGCATGTCGACCTTCGAGGGGCCGGTGATGTCGATCAAGGCGGTCAACTCGCTCAGCCACTACACCGACTGGACCATCGGCCACGTCCATTCCGGCGCACTCGGCTGGGTCGCCTTCGTCAGCTTCGGGGCGGTCTACCACCTCGTCCCGGTGCTGTGGCGCCGCGCGCGCCTCTACAGCGACCGTCTGGTGGCGGTGCATTTCTGGACCGCGACCATCGGCATCGTCCTCTACATCACCGCGATGTGGATCTCCGGGATCATGCAGGGGCTGATGTGGCGCGCCTATGACGAGCTGGGCTTCCTGCAATACGCCTTCATCGAATCGGTCGAGGCGATGCATCCCTACTACGTCATCCGCGCCGGGGGTGGCGTCCTCTTCCTGATCGGCTCGCTGATCATGGCCTACAACCTGTGGCGGACCATCCGCGGCGACGTCGCCGTCGCGGCGGCCGCCCGTCCGCTCGCCGCCGCCCGGTAGGAGCCGCCCGATGCTGCGCATTCACGAGAAGCTCGAAAAGAACTCGATCCTGCTGCTGATCGGCATCCTGGTGACGATCGCCATCGGCGGCATCGTCGAGGTGGTGCCGCTCTTCACCATCGACGAGACCATCGAGAAGGTGGACGGCGTGCGGCCCTATTCGCCCCTGGAGCTGGCGGGGCGCAACATCTACATCCGCGAGGGTTGCTACACCTGCCACAGCCAGCAGATCCGCCCCTTCCGCGACGAGGTCGAGCGCTACGGCCATTACAGCCTCGCGGCGGAGAGCATGTACGACCACCCCTTCCAGTGGGGCTCCAAGCGCACCGGCCCCGACCTCGCCCGCGTCGGCGGCAAATATGCCAACGACTGGCACGCCGCGCACCTGATAGACCCGCGCAGTGTGGTGCCGGGCTCGGTGATGCCGGCCTACCCGTTCCTGCAGCGCCCGCTGGAAGGCGAGGACATGGCCGAGCATCTGCGCACCTTGCGCGTGGTCGGCGTGCCCTACAGCGACGAACAGATCGCCGCCGCGTCGGCCGACCTCGCCGCGCAGGCCGATCCCGAGGCCGACGCGACCGCGCTGCTCGCCCACTATCCGCGGGCCGCCATCGCCGACTTCGACGGCGATCCGCGGCTGACGGAGCTCGACGCGCTCATCGCCTATCTCCAGGTGCTGGGGACGATGGTCGATTTCACCAGCTACCGGCCGGCGGCCGCCGTGGCACAGCCCTCGGCCGAAACCACGACGGCAGAGGCGCAATGATCATGCTCGAGTCCATTTCCGAGCTGGCGCGCCAGCTGTGGGGCCTGTGGCTGATGCTGGCCTTCCTCGCCATCGCCTTCTGGGCCTTCCGGCCGGCGAACAAGCGGCGGTTCGAGCGCGACGCCCAGATCCCGCTCAAAGACGATCATCCGGAGTCCTGAAGCCATGGGCAGCACCGAGAGAGACGCCGTCACCGGCCGCGAGACCACCGGCCATGAATGGGACGGGATCAAGGAGCTGAACACGCCGCTGCCGAAATGGTGGGTCTATGTGTTCATCGCGACCATCGTCTGGTCCTTCGGCTACTGGGTCGTCTATCCGGCCTGGCCCGGCATCAGCGGCTACACCAAGGGGCTCATCGGCTACAACACGCGCGCCTCGCTGGACGAGACCATGCAGGCCGCATCCGAGGCCCGGCGGCAATGGACGGACCGCATCGCCGCGTCGTCGGTCGAGGAGATCGCGGCCGATCCCGATCTGCTCGCCTATTCGGTCGCCGGCGGCCGCACGCTCTTCGCGGAAAATTGCGCGCCCTGCCATGGCGCGGGCGGGGAGGGCGCTCCGGGCTATCCCAATCTTGCCGACGACAGCTGGATGTGGGGCGGAGAGCTTGCCACGATCGAGCAGACCATCCGCTATGGCGTGCGCTCCGGACATGAGTCCGCGCGCGTCTCGGAGATGCCGCGCTTCGGCCTGGACGGGCTGCTCGAGCGCGGGCAGATCTCCGACGCCGCCGAGCATGTGCTGTCGCTCTCGGGCGCATCCACCGATGCCGCCGCCGCCGCGCGCGGCGCCACAGTCTATGCCGAGAACTGCGCCTCCTGTCATGGCGAGACCGGGGCCGGCAATCGCGAGCTGGGCGCGCCCGCGCTCAACGACGCGATCTGGCTCTATGCCGGCGACAAGGCGGGCATCGAGCAGCAGGTCACGAAGCCGCGCCATGGCGTGATGCCGACCTGGTCGGGTCGCCTGGACGAGGTCTCGATCAAGCTGCTCTCGGTCTATGTCCATTCGCTGGGCGGCGGAGAGTGAACGCGCAATCCCCATCCCTTGCGAAGCGAGCGCCCGATTCCCCTCCCCGGGAATCGGGCAAGCTCTATGCCGACCACATCAAGGTCTATCCGCAGCGCGTCTGGGGCCGCTTCCGCAAGCTCAAATGGACAGCGCTGGCGGTCCTGCTCGGCATCTATTACCTGGCGCCGTGGCTGCGCTGGGATCGCGGCCCCGGCGCGCCCGACCAGGCCATCCTCATCGACATGCCTAGCCGCCGCGCCTATTTCTTCTTCATCGAGATCTGGCCGCAGGAGGTCTATTTCCTCGCCGGCCTCTTGATCCTCGGCGCGCTCGGCCTGTTCCTCGCGACCTCTTTGTTCGGGCGCGTCTGGTGCGGCTTCGCCTGCCCGCAGACGGTCTGGACCGACCTCTTCATGCAGGTCGAGCGTTGGATCGAGGGCGACCGCAACCGGCGCATGAAGCTCGACAAGGCGCCGCTTTCCTTCGAGAAGCTGTGGCGCAAGTCCGCCAAGCACGCGGCATGGCTGGCGATCTCGGTGGCGACCGGCGGCGCCTGGATCTTCTATTTCAACGACGCGCCGACGGTGCTCGGCCAGCTCGTGACCGGCGAAGCCAGCTTCGCGGTCTATGGCTTCATCGGGCTCTTCACCAGCACGACCTATCTTCTCGCCGGCTGGGCGCGAGAGCAGGTTTGCATCTATATGTGCCCCTGGCCGCGCTTCCAGTCCGCGATGTTCGACGAGCATTCGCTGCTGGTGACCTATGAGGAGTGGCGCGGCGAGCCGCGCGGCCACGCCAAGGCGGGCAAGCCGGTTCCGGGGCAGGGGGACTGCATCGATTGCGGCCTGTGCGTGCGGGTCTGCCCGACCGGCATCGACATCCGCAATGGCCAGCAGCTCGCCTGCATCGGCTGCGCGCTCTGCGTCGACGCCTGCAACTCCGTCATGGAGAAGATCGGCCGCCCGCGCGACCTCATCGCCTATGACTCGCTGGCCCGCAGCGAGGCGCGCAGCCAAGGCCGGCACGACCGGCTGCGGCTGTTGCGTCCGCGCACCTTCATCTATGCCGGCCTGCTGGCGCTGGGCGCCGCGATCATGCTGGCCGCTCTGACCATGCGCTCGACGGTGGAGCTGGGCGTGCTGCCGGATCGCGCGCCGGTCTTCGTGCGCCTCTCCGACGGCAGCATCCGCAACGGCTACACGCTGAAAGTCTCCAACAAGACGCGCGAGGACCGGGCCTATTCCCTGTCGATGGACGGCCCTGCCGGCGCGCTCGTGGCGGTGTTGGGCCAGGAGGAGAACGGCGCGCCCACGCTCGAGGTGAAGAAGGACAGCGTCGGCAGCTTCCGCCTGTTCGTGACCTACCCCAAGGACGCCATCGACGAGGGCAAGTTTCCGCTCAGCGTCACCATCCGCGACCTGACAACCGGCGAGGTAAGCCGCCATGACACCGTCTTCAGCGCGCCCCGCTAAGCCCGCCTCAGGGCGCTGGATTCCCTGGGCCTTCGTCGCCGGCCTGGCGCTGGTGATCGCCGTGAATGCGGCGCTGATCTGGTTTGCGGTGGGGAGCTTCTCTGGCCTCGCCGAGGCGCATCCCTATCAGGCGGGGTTGGAGTACAACCGCACGCTGGCCGAGGCGCGCGCCCAAGACGCGCTCGGCTGGAAAGCGGATCTCTCCATCGCGCCGACCTCGGTGCCGGGCGCGGTGCGCGTCACGGCGTCCCTCCTGGACGGCGAGGGCCGCGCGATCGACGGAGCCATGGTCGAAGCCGCGTTCGTGCGCCCGGCGGCCAAGGGTCATGACCGGACAGCCCTGCTGGCCCCTCAGGCGGAAGGCCGCTATGCCG
>JAREAF010000344.1 GCA_029240475.1 Rhodospirillales bacterium
ATCGCTGGCGCCGAGTATTTCGGCGCACGCGGCTCGACCGGCGAGGCGATCCTCTGGGGGGAGGCGATCGGGGCCGATTTCGCGAATATGGCAGCCTACCAGGGCTATGCCGCAGTCGCTTATCCGCAGGGAAGCCTGCTGTCCTGGACGACGATCGAGAAGGGCGGCTTCATGATCGGCGACGATGCACGACGCTTCGGCGACGAGAGCCTCGGATATTCCGGCTATGCCCGCATTGTGCTGGGCCGGCGGGGCGACACCTATGCGGTCTTCGACCAAAAGATTTTCGACGTCGCCGCAGGCGAGGAGGAGTTCCTCGAGCTGTGGAAGCACGCCGGCCTGAAGCGCGGCGAGACCCCGGACGAGATCGGGCAGATCGTGGGGCTGGACGGGGCGGCGCTCGCCGACGAGGTCGCGGCATATAACCGGGCGGCCGGGGGCGAGGCGGACCGTTTCGGCCGGCGCGACTTCGGCCTCGGCCCGCTGAAAGGGCCGTTCTACATCTGCCGCGTCGTTCCGGGGCTCTTCCACACGCAGGGCGGCCTGAAGGTGGACGGCGACGGCCGGGTGCTGCGGCCGGCCGGCAAGCCCGTGCCGAACCTGTTCGCCGGGGGTGGCGCTGCGGCCGGCATCAGCGGCCGGAGCGGGGCGCTGGGCTACGCCTCGGGTAACGGCCTTCTGTCCGCGATTGCGCTCGGGCGGCTGGCGGCGCTCGCCGCCGCGAGCGAGCTCCGGCACCCAGCATGAGCACGGTCCCGGTTGCGAGACGGCTCGTCCGGCAGTTCCGGGCCCTCGCTCGCCAGCCGCTTCCCGCCGAGGTCGACGAGGCGGCGCGGCTCCATCTCCTGGACGCGCTTGGCGTGGGCCTCGCGTCGCGGGGCTCCGCCGTCGGCCAGCCCTATGTGCGCTACGCCGCCGGGATCGCGCCAGACGGTCCCGCCACCGTGCTCGGTGCCGCCACCGGCGCCCCGCCGTCTGAGGCGGCGCTCGTCAATGGCGGCCTAATCCACAGCCTGGAATACGACGACACCCACACGGGCTCGATCGCGCACGGCTCGGCCGTCCTGGCCCCGGCGGCGCTCGCGGCGGGCGAAGCGGCGGGCGCGTCGGGTGCGACGGTGCTGCGGGTCTTCGCGCTAGGTTGGGAGACGCTCATCCGGATGGGCCTCGCCTCTGCGGCCGGGTTCCAAGCCGTCGGGTTTCAGGTCACGTCCGTCGGGGGAGCGCTCGTAACCGCCCTTATTGCGGCGGAGCTCTCGGGGGCCGGCGAGGACGAAGCCGTGGCGGCGGTCGGGATTGCGCTGAGCGGCTCGTCCGGCGGGTTCGAATTCCTCACCAACGGCTCGTCCGTGAAGTCGATGCATCCCGGCTGGGCCGCGCATGCCGGACTCACGGCGGCTGCCATGGCGCGCGCCGGGCTCACCGGTCCGGAGACCGCGATCGAGGGCCGCAACGGGCTCTTCCGGTCCTTCGCCGGGGACGAGGCTGGCGGGGCGGCCTTCGCGGCGCTCCTCGACGATTTCGGCAGCGTCTGGCACCTACCCAAGGCCGCCTTCAAGTTCTATCCCTGCTGCCACTATCTCCACCCGTTCATCGAAGCGACGGGGCGGCTCGCGGCCGACGGGCTCACGGCCGAGGACGTGGTTGAGATCGTCTGTTATGCGCCCGCCGGGAGCGCGCCGATCGTCTGCGAGCCATGGGCGCTCAAACAGAACCCGTCCTCCGGCCACGCCGCCCGCTGGAGCCTCCCCATCGTTGTCGCGGCGCGCCTCGTCGAGCGACGCGTGGGGCTCGCGACCTTCGAGTCGCCCGCCAGCCCGGCCGTGCTGGCGCTCGCCGCGCGCATCCAATGGGAGCCGCTCGCTAACGACCGGTTCCCGGCCGCCTTCGAGGCCGAGATCCGGTGTCGGACCCGCGACGGCGGCGCCCGCGAGGTTCGGATCGACGACGTGTTCGGCAACGCCTCCAGGCCCGCGAGCCCGGACAACGTGCGCCGGAAGTTTCAGGCGAACGCCGCCCGCACCCTCGGCGGCCCGGCAGTCGCGGCGCTCGAGGCCGCCGTGGACGCGCTCGCTGGCGCGCCCTCGCTCGGCGCCCTTCAGGCGGCACTCCGGACCGAGCGGACGAGCGACGAAAGGAGCGCCGCATGAGCGCCTACGATCTTCTCATCCGCGGCGGTGAGGCCGTCCTGCCGGGCATCGGCCATGCCCCTTGCGATATCGCAATCCGTGAGGGCCGCATCGCCGCCATCCTCGAGCCCGCAGCTCCGGCCGAGGCGACGGCGAGTTTCGACGCGTCCGGCCTCGTCGTGATGCCGGGCGCGATCGACGCGCATATCCATCTCGGACACGGCAAGGACATCTCTCGCCCACGCGTGCCGGACGACGCGACCCAGGAGAGCGCCGCGGCCGCGAAGGGCGGGGTGACGACCTTCATCTCCTACCTGTTGGCGAGCGAGCCCTTCGAGGATATCCTCCCCGACGTGATCACCGTGACAGAAGCGGGCTCGCGGGTCGATTTCGGCTACCATCCGATCATCTCGACGGAGGCGCAGCTCAAGGGCGTGCCGGCCTATGTGCGGGAGTTCGGCGCGCCGACCTTCAAGATCTTCATGAACAACCGGGGCGGGGAAGGCGCGCGCCTCGGGCTGCCCGACATCGACGACGGGTTCCTGCTTCGCCTCTGCGAGGCGGCGGCGGAGAATGGCGGCATGGTTTGCCCGCACCCGGAGACGATCGAACTCGCCTGGGTCATGCGCGACCGGGCCAAGGCGGGCGATCCTGACGGCCGCGGCGGCCTCGCAACCTGGAACGCGAGCCGCCCGCCCTTCGTCGAGGCGGATGCCGTGCAGCGCGCCGCCTATGTCGCGAAAGTGGCGGGGTGCCCGCTCTACGTCGTCCACACGTCGTCGTCGGAAGCGCTCGAGGCGGGGCTGCGCCAGCGCGCGGCCGGCGCGACGGTGCATCTCGAGACCTGCCCGCACTACCTGACCCACGACATCGGCTGGGACGGCGGGGACCGCGGTAAGATCAACCCGCCGCTGCGGGAAGCTGTTGATCGAGAAGCCTTGTGGGCGGCCGTGTTCTCCGGCGCGATCGACACAGTCGCCACGGACCACGTCCACCGCGACATCACGTCGAAGACAGGCGGGATTTGGGCTGCCTCCCCGGGCTGCCCGGGCCTCGAGACGCTCGTGCCCGTCCTCGTCAGTGAGGGGCACCACAAGCGCGGGCTGCCGCTGGAGCGTATCGCCGAGCTCGTCGCCACGAACCCGGCACGCCTCATGGGTCTGGCGCATCGGAAGGGCACCATCGCGCCGGGCTTCGACGCCGATCTCGCCTTTCTCGACCTGAACCAGAC
This sequence comes from Rhodospirillales bacterium, assembly GCA_029240475.1. Classification (GTDB taxonomy): domain Bacteria; phylum Pseudomonadota; class Alphaproteobacteria; order JAREAF01; family JAREAF01; genus JAREAF01. The sequence goes on from JAREAF010000344.1 coordinate 3,361, forward strand.
CTGGACGCTAACAGCGGACGGCATCGCCTCCAGCGCTGGCTATTCGATCTACGAGGGTTGGGAGTTCAAAGGCTCCATCGTTCACACGACCGTCCGCGGCGAGTTCGTCCTACGCGACGGCGAGCTCCACGAGCCTGCCATCGGCCGAGGCCGCTACCTTCATCGACGGCTGCGGATCGGGAATGCTTGAGCCTCCGCTATTATCGTCAGCGGAAGCGGATGTCCGCTTCGGAGAACGTGTCGAGGCGCCCTGAACGACTTGAATGGGCGCTAAGCGGACCTACCCACGGCCATTGTCCAAATTCCGCACATGGCACCAAGCAGAAGGGAGGCTTTGGTCCGCTTTAGGACTCGCAGGCGGACGCGAAGGAGTTCGCGGCCTTCCTGCAATCTGCTCCTCGGCGAACGCCGGACTCCAATTAGCGGAACAAGACCTCCGCCGGACCATCGGCCACTCGTTCGCGGGAGCCGATAGTCTATGCTGCGCTGTGCGCGCGATCGTTGTCGAACTCTCTATGATCATTGCCGGCGCGCCTGGGCCAATGTACGCCTGGCACGGAGCCGATCAGGTGACGAAAGTCCGTTTTCTCGACTTCTGGCGAGCCGCTTCCGTGAGGACCTGTGCTTGGCGGCTGCGGAGGCCATCGAGACGCGGCATCCTATCCCCGTCGCCGAGCCTTTTCAGTCGCCGGAGGCCCAGACCCGGCCCACCGAGAGTGTTCGCGGTAGCAGATAAGGGGTGTGATCGCATGCCCACAAATGCTGTCGCGGTTACACGAAGTAATGCGGGCGGCTGAGTCAGCGCGGGCTCTTAGTAGCCGCGAGCCTCTTCTGGCGGCCGTACACAGTGACGGGGTGGGATAAACATCGAGGCGCAAAATCAATCAGGCTCGCGAGCTTCGGGGTTCGTTTTCCTTCCGAGTATTCGTCCCGCTCGTTGCGCCGCCTGCTCGAGGCCCATACCGGCACTACGACACCGCTCTCGCCGAACCGTCAATGGCGCGAGGCAAAGTGGCCGCGAGCTCGCGGATCACGTCCCACGCGACCATGACGTCGGCGCGCATGGTGGAGGTCTGTCCGACCTGGAAGCGGATGACAAACCGGTCGTCGTGCCGGGT
>JAREAF010000345.1 GCA_029240475.1 Rhodospirillales bacterium
ATCGCGTCCCCCGCATAATCGGTGGTCGAGCTAGTCGATGTGAGGCGCGCTCACCCGGCCTAAGGAGGGGCGCAGCGCATCCAACAGGCCACGCACCGGCGCGATGTCCTGCTCCGCCGTCTCTAAATCCAGGTTGTTGACGTCGAAATCGGAGAGATAGCTGTTGGCGAGAATACGGACCAGGTCCGTCTCGGATAGCAGCTTGAGGCTCACCGGATGGTCGGCCGGCGCATCGGGCCTTCGCACGGAGAAGCGCGTGACCAGGCCGGTGGACTCCTTGTCGCCCGGCGGATTGATCTCGCGCAGGAAGTCGAGCGTGCGGCCCGCGAAATCGGCGAGCAGCCGCGCGCCGCCCTCCTTCGCGTCCGGGGGCAGGCAGAGCCGCGACACGAGATATGACTTCCCAGCCTGGCTGGGCCCGAACACCCCGATGCACATGCGCCGCTCGGCCGCGACCGCAAGCTTGGACACCTCGTTCTGAATGCGCCGCGTGAAATCGAGAAGCGACCGTTCCTCGCCCGCGACCCGGCGTGCGCTCGGCGCCACCTCCCGGACCCAGGCGCGCGCCATCGCTGCGGCTTCGGCCAGCTCGCGCGCGGCTTGAGCCAGGGCCGCGCCGCCCAGCCCTGCCGCATCTCCGCCCCCGATGCCCTTCCTTGTGGTCATCGCCTGCGCAGCACCCCGGTGTCGAGCCAATAGCCCTCGCTGTCGTCCAGCGTCTGCAGCTTCAGGGCGAGCGCGCCTTTCACCTGCCGCGAGCCGCTGTCGGGAGAGGTCAGCGCGGAATCGATGTCGAGATCCTCTCCGAGCTCCTCGCCGCGCCGCCGCCGCTTCCGCCGAAGCTGGACTTGGATCGGCGTCATGGCGTGGAGCTGTCCGCGCTGCTCGTCGCCGGCATAGGTCAGGCTGTAGAGCCGCGTGGCCGGCCACCATGCGTTGGGGAACTGCCGGAAGCCCAGCGCCATCACCCCGCGATACTCAAAGCTGCGCTCGGCCAGATCGCGCTCGGGATCGTCCAGGTCGATCTCGTAGTAGCAATCCTCGGCAGGGATGCGGCCGTTCCCGTCCAGCCGCCCGACATAGCGCGCCGTCGAGCGCTGCTGCTTCAGCCGGTCGCTGCGGAAGTTGAAATGCTCGATCCCGCCCTCGGCCAGAGCGCAGATCATCGCGCCGACCGCCGCGGTCGTCTTGGGATCGTCGATCCGGGCATGCAGATCGCGAAACGGGTACCAGGGCCCGACCCGGAACCGGTGCAGCGGAACGATCCGCCCGACCAGCATGGGCAGGTGCTCGGCCAGCAGATCATGCACCGCCGGCAGCCGCGACGGCCGGCCGGAGAGCAGCAGGAGGTCGCAGCGATAGCGCCAGACCAGTTCGGCCAGTGCACCGAGCATCGGGGCCAGAACGCTGCGGACGGTCAGCGCCACCTGATCCAGGTCGAGCGCGAACTCCATCCGCCCGAGGTCGAAACCAGCGCCGCCGCGCCGGGCCACCTCGGAATTGACCCAATCGACGAGCGGGGCGATCCCGTCGGCCTCCGCGCCCAGGAACGCGGCGAACGGGACATTCTGCCGGCGGGCTTCGCCGCTCTCTTCGGAGGTCTCGTAGCGCGACAGCATGCCGAGGGCGATCGGCGCGGCGATGCGCGTTGCGAACTGCTGCCGCCGCATCTGCTCGCCGACATCCATGGTGCCACGGTTGCCCCCGAACAGCTCGGTGGTCAGCGCCGCGCCCGAGGGCACGCCCGCCGCCTCCGCCGCCAGCTCGATCGCTTTCAGCACATGAGCCTGGATGATGCGGTAAAGCACATCATCGCCGGCGAGGTTGAACCCCTCGCGGAAGAGCTGCCGGGGGAAGATCGTCACGGTGTTGCCGCTGCCTTCGTACGAGAAGGCCGAGACGACCAGGTCGGTGGTGCCGCCGCCGATGTCGAGCGTCGCGACCCGCAGCGTGTCGGGCTCCGGATTGTCAGGACGGCGATAGAGAGAAAAGAAGCTGCGCGCGTGCCCGGCGAAGTTCTTGGCTATCTGCGTGTAGAGATAGACAACCTGTGTGGCGCTCGCCTCGTCCCAGACCAGCAACAGCTCCGGCTTGACGATCCCCGGCACGTCCCAGACGGGCCCGGCGCCCTCCCCGCCTCCCGGGCCGGCGGACCGCCCGGGCCGGGCGAGCCCGAGAAGCAGATAGATGAGGTCGCGGGCCGCCTCGGCGCGCTGGCGCAGGATGCGCCGCTCGGCGAGCGACAGGGCCGAGGGCATGGTCATGATGATGCGCCGCAGCCGCCTTGGCGTCTCGCCGTTCACGCGACGCATCCGATGCGAGGGCGCGTTGATCATGGCCAGCGCGTGCGCCAGTACCTCGGTCAGCAGGAAGGTGAACAGGCTGCTCCGGGAATAGCGGGGCTCGAGCGCCGGCAGGGCGTCTTCGCCTTCCCGACGCAAGTGAAGCGCCTCGCCGGCGTCATCGATCAGCTGGACCATGGGTCCATGGACCGCGAGCGGCTCGCGGTCGCCGGCCAGCGTCGCGGGGTTGATCCGCCAGGGCTGGACGACCGGCTCGGTCGCCCAGAGATAGCGCTTGGGGCTCGACAGGCCCGAGCGCCCTTCGTGTCCGCTGCGCAATCCCCCGAGGCGTTGCGCCTCCGGCCCGACGCGCGTCATGGTCGGCCATTCGAACGCGCCGGTGCGGCCCGAGAGCAGCGACAGGTTCGTCTTGCCGAACGTCGCTTCGGCGAATTCGACCCGGGAGTCGAACGGGTCGCTCACGACCCGGTTGGGCAGCGTGAGATCGCGCAGTTCCAGCTTTGCCGCCTGCGCGACATCGGCTCCCCCCTCGGCGGTGCGCTCGACGATGAGCCCGCAGGTGCGCGAATTGCCGATGTCGAGCACCAGGTCGCAGTCGATGAAGACATGGCGGCGCGAGACGGAGTCGATCAGCCGGAAATGCTCCGGAAACACCTCGGCGCGCGCGAGCAGGTCGATCAGCGCCAGATACCGCAGCAGCGGCTCGGCCGGCCCGGTGCCTGAAAGCTCCTCGGCGACCTCATCATCCGTAAGCGGGGACGCTCGCCGTTTGCCGGCCCGCTGCTGCTGGCGGCGCTCCAGCATCTCGCGGTGTATCTCGAAAACCCAGGCGCGCACCCAGCGCTCGCCGAGAAACCAGGCCAGCGCCCGCTCCTCCTCGGCCAAGGCGAACACCTCGCCGGCCTGCGCATCGCGCGGCGCAGGAGCCAGATAGGGCCTGCCCTCCACCTGCTCCATGAGGGCGGTGTCGAAGGCGAGCACCAGATGGTGATCGTTCCCGGCCGGGTCCGGCTGCTCCAGGCGCAAGAGCATCAGCCGCGCCCAATTGGAGGGCCCTTCCGCGAAGCTTCGCCCCATGCGCCTGAGGATGGGCACCGGGACCCAGCGTCCCTCCGCCATCTCCAGCACGCCGCGGCGGTCGACTGCATACTTGGCCGGGAGCGCCGTGCCCTGGCGCCGCATCGGCTCATCGTCGCGGCTCGCCAGGCCGAACTCGCCCGGCTTAGGGTCGGACCCTTTGGCCGAGGCATCGAAGCAGCCCCATTCGCGCGGCAGCCGCCGATCCGCGGAATTCAACCGGAAATCCAGGAACTGAATGCCGCTGCTCGGGATCAGGGACAGGGTGCGGGTGGGCGGAAGCGGGTCCTTGAGCGGCATCTAGGGGTCCGGGCTGGCCTGGTCCGTATCTTACGTTCCGCTGCCGGAAAGAATCAACAAGATGTCGCGAACGATCCTTCTCGGCGCCGCAACCGTTATTAGAGCCTGCGGACGACCACCTCGTATTCCGATCCATCGTCGGAGTTGACGCCGCGGCAATTGGAGACCCGGTCGGCGCCGCTCTCGCATTCCAAGCGAAACGGGACGAAAGCGTTGCCGTCCGTGCATCTCGCCAGCTCGATGCCGTGAATCAACAAGCCGCCGTTGGGCGTGCGCTCGGCGCGCGCGCGGCCGCGGCATTCGACGCCGTTGCTGCGGCGCGTGACCACCTCGCCCCACCCGTTCCGGTCGAAAGTGAAGGTCTGCACCACCGGCTTGTGGTCGCGCCGGTCCACGAGCGCGCTCTCCGTCCTCCACGACCCTTCCAGGAAGTCGACGCCGCGCTCCGGAATGGAAAGGACCTCTCCCGATCGGGCCGAAGGCTGCGCCGGAGTTGCCGGATCGGCACCGGAATGAGCGATCGGCCGCTCCTTCACGCGTGCCGGGGCCGGCGGGCCCGACACCGTGGCGGCCGCCTCCCGCTGTGGCACGCGCTCCGCGACAACGGCCGGCGCCGCTCGGTCCGGCCACCAGGCCAACAGCATCCAGCCGAGCGCCAGCAGGAGCAGCAGCGCGAGCGGCAGCCACCACCACCCGGCGGGCCACTCCCAGCTCCGCGCTGCCGGAGCGTCGGGCATCCGCTCCGGCTCGATCGAGGGCGACGGGGCGAAGCGAAGCGTATCGAATCGCGAGCC
>JAREAF010000346.1 GCA_029240475.1 Rhodospirillales bacterium
GATCGTGATGATCGTCAACCCGCGAGTGGTGAAGGCGAACGAGGGCGGCAACGACTGGGCCGCGACTTGGCTCGCTTCGAACGCCGCCGGTTCCGGCGCTTATAGGCTTGATGCCTCAACCTACCGGCCGCTCGAGCGGGTCGACCTCAAGCGCAATCCGGACCACTTCCTCGGCTGGAGCGACAACCCGAAGGCTCCGGAGACCGTACAGATCCTACCGACGCGCGAGACTTCGACGCGGGTTCTCGCGCTCCTGCAAGGCTCCGTCGACATGACGGACAGCTATCTTCCCACGGATCAGGTGGAGAGAATCCAGAAGGCCAAGGGCGTGCGGGTCGAGAAGCACACCTCCATGCGCGTGTTCGTGCTGCGCATGAACAACACCAAGCCGCCGCTCGACAACGTGAATGCGCGCAAGTGCTTCGCGCACGCCTTTAACTACGGCGGCTTCATCCAGGAGATCCTCAAGGGCTATGCGGAGCGTAATCCCGCACCGGTGCCCAACAATCTGTGGGGCTATCCGAGGGACGTCATCGCCTACGACTACGACCTCAAGAAAGCGAAGGACTTCTGCGACAAGGCCAAAGCCGAGGGAGCGCCGATCGGCCGGCCGATCCAGATCCACATCCAGTCGCAGCTCGAGCAGACCAACCAGGCAGCGCAGCTCCTGCAGAGCGACCTCGCCCAGATCGGGATCAACCTCAAGATCGTGAGCGACACCTGGGCCAACATCACTACCAACACGTCGAAGGCCGAATCGACTCCCGACCTCTGGGTGCACTGGGTGTCGACCTATTTCGTCGACCCCGAGAACTGGATCGGGCAGATGTACGACAGCCAGTTCCACGGCACCTGGAAGGCGTCTTCCTGGTACAAGAACCCGAAGGTCGACGAGCTCCTGCGCAAAGCGCGCGTCACCATCAAGGAGGAGGACCGCAAGCCGCTGTACGAGCAGGCGACCCGCCTCGTCGTCGCCGACAGTCCCGACATCTGGGTCTACAACACCGTGGAGCTTCGCGGCGTGACGGACCGCGTGAAGAACTTCACGTTCTCGCCGGTCGGCTCCGGCGGCGAGATGCGCTGGGTGCAGCTGACCAATTGAACGCGCTTCGGCCCGAAGACGACCGGTCCCGGATGCCCTTCGCGGCGTCCGAGACCTGCAAGACGGCGGAGTAGGGCGCCCGGAAGACCGATGCTCCGCTTCATCCTTCGCCGCGCGCTGCTTGCGATCCCGTCCCTCTTCGGCCTCCTGGTCCTAACCTTCTTCCTGATCCGCGTGGTGCCGGCCGATCCCGCCGCCGCACTCGCCGGCGAGAATGCGACGCCGGCGCAGGTGGCCGAGATCCGGCGGCAATACGGGCTCGACCGTCCGCTGCACGAGCAATTCGTGGTCTATCTTGGCCAGGTGGCGCGATTCGAGTTCGGCGAAAGCGCCTACTCGCGGAGGCCGGTCGCGCTCGACATCAAGCAGCGCCTGCCGGCGACCCTCGAGCTCACTGTCTCGGCGCTTCTCCTCGCGACGCTCCTCGGCATCCCGCTCGGCACCATCGCGGCGGTGTACCACAACCGCTGGCCGGACACCTTGCTGCGGGTCCTCTCGGTGGCCGGCGTCGCCATCGCCGCGTTCTGGTTCGCGATCGAGCTGCAGCTTCTCTTCGCCATGGACCTCGGCTGGTTTCCCTTGCGGGGGCGCATGAGCAGCGGGCTTGCGGCCCCTCCCGCCGTCACCGGGTTCCTCCTCCTCGACAGCCTGATCGCTGGGCGCCTCGATGCCTTCCGCGACGCCCTGCATCATCTCGTGCTGCCGGCCGTGACTCTCTCGCTCGGCGGGATCGCGACCATTGCGCGCTTCACGCGCGCCGGGGTGCTCGAGACCTTGCAGAAGGACTTCGTGCTCTATGAGCGCGCGCAGGGCTTCCCGAGCCGCGCGCTGATCTGGAGGTTCGTGCTCAAGAACTCGGTCGTCGCAGCCATCACCCAAATCGGGCTCCTGTTCGGCGCCCTGATCGCGGGCGCGGTGGTGGTCGAAACGATCTTCGATTGGCCGGGCATCGGCTTCTACACCGTCCAGGCCATCCTCACCGCCGACTACAAGGTGATGCTCGCAGTCACCCTTTTAATCGGGGTGATCTACGCGGCCGTGAACATCCTGGTCGATCTAGTGCATGGATTGATCGATCCCCGGCTGCGGGAGCAGCTCTAGACATGATCCGCTCGGAATGAATCGAGAAGGCTGCCGACGGTCAACGCTCTCCCCTCCCCCTTGTGGGGAGGGAATTGCGCCGGCCTAAAACGTCGCTTCAACGTGACCGGACTCTGCTCTAGATGCTCGTCCTCAGGAAATTCGCCAAGGACAGGCCGGCCGTGTTCGGGCTCGCCGTCGTGCTGGCCGTCGTCTTCGTTGCCGTCTTCGCTAGCCAGCTCGCGCCCTATCCCGGCGACGTCTCCGCATCCCACCTTCTGCGGCGGCTCAAGCCGCCAAGCTGGGCCCACCCCTTCGGCACGGACAATCTCGGCCGCGACATCTTCTCCCGCGTCGTCCTCGGCACGCGCGGCGCGCTGACGATCGCCGTGATGGTGGTCGGCACGTCCATGCTGATCGGCGTGCCGCTCGGGCTGATCGGCGGCTACTACCAGGGCTGGGGCTCCGAGGCGATCATGCGCATCACCGACATGTTCCTCGCGGTGCCGCAGCTCATCCTGGCGCTGGCGCTGGCGCAGCTGATGACGCCGAGCCTCGAGAGCGCCATGCTGGCGCTGACGCTGACCTACTGGCCGTTCTTCACGCGTATCGTCTATGCCGAGACGCGGCGGCTCAAGGCATCGCTCTTCGTCGACGCCTTGCAGTGCATCGGCGCGAGCAGCCCGCGCATTCTGTTCCTTCATATCCTGCCGAACTGCATCTCACCGATCATCGTCCGGGCCACCATCGGCATGGGCTTCACGATCCTCGTCGCCGCGGTGCTCGGCTTCCTGGGCATGGGCGCGACGCCGCCCGATCCCGACTGGGGCCTCGCGATCTCGGAAAGCCGGCAGTACCTGCCGGACGCGTGGTGGTTCTCAACCTTTCCGGGCCTTGCGATCTTCCTCACGGTGCTCGGCTTCAACCTTCTCGGGGACGGCTTGCGCGACATCGTCGACCCGCGCCTGAGGCGCTCGCGGTGAGCCTGGTCCTCGATGTCCGGAACCTGCGCCTGGCGGTAAAGACCGACGAGGGCCGGGCGCAGATCCTCGATCGGGTCGAGCTCGCCTTGCCGCGCGGGCGCATCCTCGGCCTCGTCGGGGAGTCGGGCTGCGGGAAATCAACGCTCGTGCGCGCAGTGCTCGGCATCCTGCCGAAGAACGCTGTCATCGAGAGCGGCGAGATCCTCTTCGAAGGCGAGGACCTGCTCCGCTTGTCCGAGCGCGAGCTCGCCCGCCGGGTCCGCGGCAGCCGCATCGGGTTCATTCCGCAGGACCCTTATCTCGCGCTCAATCCCGTCTTCAAGATCGGGGCGCAGCTCTTGCCCGTGATGCGCTGGCACGCTCCGGCTCCCGCGGACGGGCCACGTTCCGGCGCGGCGCTGCTGCGCGCCCACCGGAGCCGTCTCGTCGAGATCCTGCGCCGGGTGCAGATCCCCGAGCCGGAGGCGGTCCTCGAGCGGTATCCGCACCAGTTCTCCGGCGGTCAACGCCAGCGCCTGATGATCGCCGGCGCGCTCGCCTGCTCGCCTCGCCTCATCATCGCCGACGAGCCCACGACGGCCCTCGACGTCACGACGCAGCTGCAGATCTTGAAGCTGCTGAAATCCCTCGCGACCGAGTTCGACGTCTCCATGCTGTTCGTTACCCACGACTTCGGCGTGGTGGCGCAGCTCTGCGACGAAATCACCGTGATGTATGCTGGCCAAACCGTCGAGAGCGGACCGACAGCGACCGTGCTGGGGAGCCCGCAGCACCCCTATACGGAGGCGCTCCTCGCCTGCCACCCCGACCGGGCGAGGGAGCTTGCCGGCATTCCCGGCGCCGTGCCGTCGCCCCTCGATCCGCCGCCGGGCTGCCGATTCTGGCCGCGCTGCCCTCACGCGATCGAGTACTGCCGTAGGCGGCCCGCCCGTTTCTCCGAGGGGAGACGCGGCCAGCTCGTCAACTGCCGGCTCGCTGATCCTCTCCCGGACGCCGCGGCGTGAGCGCGCAGCCGATCCTCGAGGCGCGCGACGTCGTCGTGCTGCTCGGTGGCGAGAAGCGCTGGCTGCGCCGCGAAGTGCCGCCGGTGCGGGCGGTCGGCGGCGTGTCCTTGTCGCTGCGCGCCGGCGAGACCCTTGGCCTCGTCGGCGAATCCGGCTGCGGCAAGACCACCTTCGGCCGCACCCTCCTCGGCATTCAGCGCGAGACCGGCGGCGAGATCCGGCTCGACGGCAACCGCGTGAGCGGTGTGCGCCCCGGCGATGCCCGGGCGTTGCGCAAGGCCGTCCAATACGTGCACCAGGACGCG
>JAREAF010000347.1 GCA_029240475.1 Rhodospirillales bacterium
GGCGCCACGCCGGAGGCGACGCTCGCGGCCTATTTCGAGCTGATGCGCGAACGCGACGGCGCGCCCGACCACGGTCTCTACACGCCCGAGACGCAGGCGATGCTGCGGCGCTGGGTCATGACGCCGGCGCAGATGGACACCATCCTGCGGGCCTATCGGCGCTGCGAAGCCGAGCCGGCGAAAGTCGATGCCGGCGGCCGGCTCGCGGTGATCCGCTACCGCATCAAGGACCGGGAATGCTCGCCCTGGTTCTTTACGAAGAGCGCAGAGGGCTGGCAGCTCGATCTGATCGCCATGCAACAGGCGATCCGCTTCGGCCGTGGCAATGAATGGCACCTCGCGCCGGGCGCGGACCGGACCTACGCCTTCGCCTTCTCGGATTGGCGCTTCGACGCGCAGGGATTCCCGCATTCGGGCGGGTGACGGGCCTTTCACTTCCCGGAACGGGAGAGGTCGCGAGGGCGCGTCAGCGGCCGAACGGGTGAGGGTCGCGCCACCCCACTTGCGTTCGCCCCGCTCAGCGGGTCAAATCCGCCGCCATGCCGAGGAACGACCTGCCCGAACCGCATCAGGGACTCGACGCGCTGCTGCCCGCCGAGATCGCGCAACGGGCCGAGCAGCTCGGCGCCGCCAAGACCCGGCTCGACTGGATCACTCTGATGGCCCTGGCGGTGCTGGGCGGCGCCTTCATCGGCTTGGGCGGGATGTTCGCGACCACGGTGCTTGCCGGGCTCGAAGGCGCGGAGGGGCCGGTGCGCGCGCTCGCAGGGCTGGTGTTCGCGCTCGGGCTCGTGCTGGTCGTGGTCGGCGGGGCGGAGCTTTTCACCGGCAACAACCTGATGGTGATGGCCTGGGCGAGCGGCAAGGTGCGCCTGGCCGAGATGCTGCGCGCCTGGGCGATCGTCTGGACCGGCAATTTCGTCGGCGCGATCGGCACGGCGCTCCTCGTCTTCCTCGCCGGCCAGCCGCTGCTGGGCGACGGGGCGGGCGCGGTGACCGCCCTCAAGATCGCCGCTGCCAAGACCAGCCTGCCGCTCTTGCGCGCCTTCTTCCTCGGCATCCTCTGCAATGTGCTGGTGTGCCTGGCGGTGTGGCTCAGCTACGGCGCGCGCGGCACGGCCGACAAGATCTTCGCGATCCTGCTGCCGGTCTCCGCCTTCGTGACGGCCGGGTTCGAGCACTCGGTCGCCAACATGTATTTCGTGCCGCTCGGCTTCCTCTTGGCCTGGTTCGGCCCCGAAGCGCTGGTCGCGAGCGGGCCGGGCGCGGAAGCCGCCGCCGCGCTCAGCATGGTCGGCTTCGCGCGCAATCTCGCGGCCGTGACGCTCGGCAATGTGATCGGCGGCGGCGTGCTGGTCGGCGCCGTCTATTGGTTCATCTATCTGCGCCGTCGTTAGCGTTTCAGAGACGCGCCGCGTTGAGCGCGACCTCGCCCCGACTCTCTGCCAACGCGTTGGGCATGGAGTTGAAGTCGCCGCGCAGCGCCTTCAGCGCCACGCGCTCGCGGTTGATCTCCTGCGCCGTCCGCAGCCCGAACCGGCGCAGCACCGGCAGAGGCGGGCACCAGCCCTGGAGCGCGTGCTGCAGCAGGAACGCCGCGACGACCCCCGGCACGGCTAGAAAGCGCCGGTCGACCGTGGCCGCGAGCACCACGCCGGTCAGCGCTATGGTGGCGGCATTCGCCTCGAGCGCGCGTTCGATGTCCCACTCCTCGTCCAACTCCTGCAGCCGACGGTCGATGAGGTTCGGATGCTCGAGGTGGAAATAGACGCTGCGATTGATCGCCGTTTCGATGGCCTCGTTGGCGGCGCGCGGGGACTGGCGGCGGACAAGATCAGCCGTGGCCGAGAGCATGGGGCACCTCCGGGCGGAATGGATCCGAATTGCCGGTGAAACACCGGCAAACGGGGGCCGTTCTGTCCTCAGCCGGGCCGGCCGTCCGGGCGCGGTCGCGTCAGGATCGGGAGATAGACCGCGACAAACAGGGCGAATGCGGCCGCCCAGGCGATCCCCGCGAGGATGACTGAGGGCAGATAGGCAGCGCCGGGCAGGACCGCCGCCACCGAGCGGAGCGCCGCTGCGAGGGCGAGCAGCAGATAGGCCAGCACCGTCGCCGGGGCGGCGCGCAGCTCGCGGCCGGTATGCCCCAAGGCGGCCCGAGTCATGACCGCGAGGATCATGGTCGAGAAGGCTCCGACGGTCAGCGCGTGCAGCCAGCCGGAACCGAGCGGGGCTCCCAGCAGCAGGGCCGCGGCCTTGAGCGCGAGCGCAACGGGGATCCAGCCATAGCCCAGATGCAAGATCCAAAGCAGCGGATCGTGCAGAGTGCGTGCGCCGCCCCAGCCGGCCAGGCGCAGCGCGTGCGCCAGCCCCGCGACGGCGGCAAGAGCCCCGAGGGCGAAGGTCTCCGGCAGAGCCAGATCGGCCGGGATCAGCAGCAGCGTGAGCAGGATCGTGGCTCGATCGAGAAATGGCCGCGGCGGGATCGCGAAGGAGGGGTCGATCCGGCGCAACGCGTTCTGCGTGAAGGCCGGAACGATCCGGCCGCCGATCACCGTCACCATCAGCAGCACGATCCCGACCGTGAGCGCCACGCCCGTTCCGGCCGTGCCGGCCGTCATTCCGAGCCATTCCAGCCGGATCAGCAGATTTCCGGACGTCAGCACCAACAGCAGCAGCAGGAACACGGTGTTCCGCAGCTTGCCGGCGCGCAGCAGCGGCGCCGCGAGCATCGCGCCCAGCACGGGGAAGAAGGACAGATCGACGAGAGCGGCCGGCAGGCTGGCGGCAAAGTGGGGCAGGGAGGCGATCCGGCCGGCCAGCCACAATGCCGCAAGTGCGGCCAGCGGAGCGCCGGACAGCGGAGGAGATCCAGTCCAGCTGGGCACCGCGGTCAACAGGAAACCGGCTACGGCGGCGGCAACGAACCCGAACAGCATCTCATGGCCGTGCCAGGCCGCCGGCGAGAGCTCGAACGGCCATGCGGTCCCGAACCCGACCGCGACCCATGCTCCCATGAGCGTGAGTGCGGCCAATGCAGCCAAGAGGAAGAACGGGCGGAAGCCATAGCCGAACACGGCCAGCCAGGCCCCGGCATTGAATCCCCCGGATTGCGAGGAGGTGCGGCTCATGCGGCCTCGGCCAGGTCGCCCAGGCGATCGGCGTCCGCAAGCTCGAGACTGTGCAGCGTCAGCATCCGGATCAGGCCTTCCGCGCGCAGCTGGCTCAGGGTACGGCTGACGGTCTCGATGGTGAGGCCCAGATAGTCGGCGATGTCGGTGCGCGACATGGGCAGCTCGATTGTGCCGCTGCCGTCACGCCGCCGCTCGACCAGGAAGGAGCAGAGGCGCTCGCGCGCCGTCTTGCGCCCGAGCAGCAGGAGCTGGCGCTGCGCCGCCGCAAGCTCGCGTGCGGCAAGCGAGAAGAAGCTCAGCCGGAGCTGCGGCTTGGCTTCCACCAGCCGCTCGAGCTGGATGCGGCTGACGCGCCGCAGCCGTGCGGAGGTCACGCCCTCCGCGGAGTAGGAGTGGTCGTGCGACAGCGCCAAGCCGATCAGGTCGCCGGCCTCATGGAACCCGATGATCTGACGCCGTCCGTCGGCGAGCATCTTGCTCAGGCGTATCGTCCCGGAGTCGACCACGAATACGGCATCGGCCGGGTCGCCTTCGCAGAACAGGCTCTCGTCGCGGCCGATCGAGACGTTTTGGCCTGCCTGGCGGATCGCCTCCGCCGGATCATCGCCGTTGAGTGCGGTCTGCTCCGTGCGCGGGGAGTGAGTCTCGAACCAGGCCGACACCGGCTGCGGGATGGTGGCGACGGAAGCGAACTGCGGTGCGAGCGAACCCATGAGCATCCCCTGTCGGCATAATTGAAGTTGAGCCGAGGCTAGAGGCAGCCGGGGGGCTGGGATATTCGGTTTTCTACCTAAGGGATTCTGCGTATGCGGCGGCCCGCCGCATCCGACTCAAAGTGGGGCGGTCTCGGAAACCGCCGCATTGAGCGCGAGCGCATCCGCCACCGCGCCGACGACCTCGTGGTCTTCGAAGGGCTTCTCCAAGAAGTGGCGGACACCCGCCTCGAAGGCGCGGGCGCGGGTGGCGGCGTCCGCCTTCCCCGTGATGAGGATCACCGGCATTCCGTTGAGCCGGTCCCGGTAGCGGCCGAGGAAGTCCAGTCCGCCGATGACGGGCAGATGCAGGTCGAGCACCAGGCAGCCGCGAGGACGAGGCCCGACCGCCTGCAGGAACTCGGGCACCGACGCGAAGTCGTGCACCGGCAGCAGGTGCGATTCGAGCAGGAGCTTGAGCGAATCCCGCACCGCCTCATCGTCGTCGATGACGAAGACCGTGCCAAGCGGGGGCTGGCCCATGAGAATCCCTCTTGCGACGTCTT
>JAREAF010000659.1 GCA_029240475.1 Rhodospirillales bacterium
TGCGCACATAGAACTCCGCCGACTGCCCGAGATCGACGAGCGTTCTGGCGCGTGCCTTCAGGCCCGGCATGCCGCGCCGCACCCGCTCTTGCGCCTCCTTGTCCACCGGGCCGGTGGCCGCCTCCAGCCGCGGCAGGATCTCCAAGACGAGCCGCTCGTCCTCCGCCTCGCGCATGTAATGGGCATTAAGGTTGGTGAGCTTGGCGAAATCGAAGCGCGAGGGCGAGCGGCCGATGGCGTCGAGCTCGAACCACTGGATCGCCTGCTCGGTCGAGATGATCTCGTCGTCGCCATGCGCCCAGCCGAGCCGCAGCAGGTAATTGCGCAACGCCTTCGGCAAGAACCCCATCTCGCGATAAGCATCCACCCCGAGCGCGCCGTGGCGCTTCGACAGCTTGGCCCCGTCCGGGCCATGGATCAGCGGGATATGGGCGAAAACCGGCGCCTCCCATCCGCAGGCGCGGTAGAGCTGCGTTTGGCGGAAGGCGTTCGTGAGGTGGTCGTCGCCGCGGATCACATGGGTGATGCCCATGTCGTGATCGTCCACCACGACCGACAGCATGTAGGTGGGCGTGCCGTCCGCCCTGAGCAGCACCATGTCGTCGAGCTGCGCATTCGCGACGGTGACGCGGCCCTGGACCTTGTCCTCGATGACGGTCTCGCCCTCCTGCGGAGCCTTCAGCCGGATCACCGGCTTCACGCCTGCAGGAGCCTCGGCGGGATTGCGGTCGCGCCAGCGGCCGTCATAGCGCATCGGCCGCCCCTCGGCTTTGGCCTTCGCCCGCATCTCCTCCAGCTCCTCGGGCGAGGCGTAGCAATGGTACCCGTGCCCCTTGGTCAGCAGGTCGCGCGCGACCTCGGCATGGCGGCCGGCGCGCGCGAACTGGAAGATCGGCGGCTCGTCGGCGTCGAGCCCCAGCCAGTGCAGCCCGTCGAAGATCGCCGCGATCGCCGCTTCGGTCGAGCGCTGGCGGTCGGTGTCCTCGATGCGCAGCAGATACTTGCCGCCGTGGTGGCGCGCGAACAGCCAGTTGAACAGCGCGGTGCGGGCGCCGCCGATGTGGAGAAAGCCGGTGGGCGAGGGGGCGAAACGGGTGACTACGGTCATGGCGGGAGCTTCCTAGCATAGCGGGCCGGCCGATGCACCGGCTCGCCGAGCGGCCCATGCACTGCTAACAATGGCCCATGGCCTCCGTCGCCGAATCGGGTTCTCGGGCCGGGCTCATCGCCCCGCCGGCCTGGAGCCGCGCCCTGCTGCCACGCGTGATCGAGGCGCAGCGCGGGCGCTGGAGCCTGTGGCTCGCCCCGCTGCTGGTGGGCGGCATTCTTGGCTATTTCGCGCTTCCGGTGGAGCCGCCGCCTTGGGTCGGGGCTGCGGCGCTCGCGCGTCCGGCGCCGGCACGCCGATGATCGAAGGTCGGCTCGGCACCGCGCCGGTGGAGGGCCGGGTGGTCGAGATCGCGCCCCTGCCGGGCGGGGGCGGGCGCGTGCTCCTGGAAGACCTCTCCGTTCGCCGCCTCGCGCCGGAGGAGACGCCGATGCGCGTGCGCATCCGCATCGCGGGCGGACTGGAGGGAATTGCGCCAGGCGACCGCATGACCGTGCTGGCCGAGCTGCTCGCGCCGCCTCCGCCCGCCGCGCCCGGCGCATTCGATTACCAGCGGCAAGCCTGGTTCGAAGGAATCGGCGCGGTCGGCTTCGCCTATGGCGCGGTGCGCGAGCATGTGCCCGGACCGCCGCCCTCCGGCCTGGCGGAATTTTGGGCCGAGCTGCGCCACTCGGTGACGCAGCGCATTCTCGCGGCCATGCCGGAGCCCGAAGGCGCGATCGCGGCGGCGCTGATGACCGGACATCAAGGCGCGATCCCGGCCGACATCATCGAGGCGATGCGCGATTCCGGGCTGGCGCATCTGCTCTCGATTTCCGGGCTCCATATCGGGCTGATCGCGGGGATCCTGCTGTTCGGGCTGCGCGCGGCGATCGCGCTATGGCCTTGGCTGGCGCTACGCATTCCCGCCAAGAAGGTCGCCGCCGTCGCCGCCCTGATCGGCACGGGCGCTTATGTGCTGCTGGCCGGCGCTACGGTGCCGACCCAGCGCGCCTTCCTGATGACCGCGATCGTGATGCTGGCGGTGCTGACCGACCGCTCGGCTTTCACCATGCGGCTGGTCGCCTGGGCCGCGGTCGCCGTTGCGCTGCTGCGTCCGGAAGCGGTGCTCGGCGCGAGCTTTCAGATGTCGTTCGCGGCGGTGACCGCGCTCATCGCCGCGCATGAGGGACTCTCGGCCCGTAGGCAGGCAAGGGCGCAGGGCGTGGCGACGCGGATAGCGCGCACGCTGGCCGGCATCGCGCTGACCAGCCTCGTCGCTGGCGCGGCCACGGCGCCGTTCGCGGCCTATCACTTCCACCGGCTCGCCGATTACGGCGTGCTCGCCAACATGATCGCCGTCCCGATCACCGGCTTCTGGGTCATGCCGCTGGCGGTGCTCGCCTTCGCGCTGATGCCGTTCG
>JAREAF010000348.1 GCA_029240475.1 Rhodospirillales bacterium
GGACGGCCTCGCGCGCATAGTCCGAACAGGTCGGCAGATAGCGGCAGCGCGGCCCCAGCACCGGCGAGAGGGTCCATTGATAGACCCTGATCAGCGCGTCGATGAGGCGTGCCAGAGGCTTCATCTTCCTTCCCTTGCGGCCGGCGCCGGCGCAGCGGCCGCCTCCCGCCATAATTTCAGCCGGCGCAGCGCCGTCTCAAGGTCGCCCAGGAGCCCGGCATAGGGCCGCGTGACGGTCTCCGCCCGGGCGACCAGGACATAGTCCATCCCATGCGCCGCATGGGCCGGCATCACCTCGGCCGCCGCCGCCTTCAGGCGTCGCCGGGCCCGGTTGCGCTGAACCGCGCCGCCGACCTTGCGGCTGGCCGTGAAGCCCAGCCGGAAGGGGCTCTGCGGCTCGCTCGAGGGGCTTTCGGCAACCTGGAGGATGAGGCCGGGAGCGGCCCAGCGGCGGCGCGAGGCCGCCACCCTCAGGAATTCGGGCCGCCGGGTGAGACGCCCCCAGGAGCGCCCGCTCGCCATGGCAGCGCCGCCGGGCCGCGGCCCACGGCGGCTCGGCTCAGGCGGAGAGCCGCTTGCGGCCCTTGGCGCGGCGCGCGTTCAGGACCTTGCGGCCGCCGATGGTCGCCATGCGGGCGCGGAAACCATGGCGCCGCTTGCGGACCAGCACGCTCGGCTGATAGGTGCGCTTCACCTTTGTCTCTCCGTCCTGGAGTTCTGGGGTCTTTAAGGATCGCGCGGCTGTATAAGGGCTTGGGGGAGGCCTGTCAACCAAAGGCGGCCTTGCGCTTTGCCGCGCTCGCGGGCGCGCTCACCCAATGGTGACTGGCCCGCGACCGGCCCCTGCCGGTAGATACATGGAGCGGCGCGGCGCCCGCAAGCTCCGCGCCGCTGGCTTGCAAGAAAACCGGGTTCCCCGACGGGGGCCCGGCGGGAGTTGGAGATGAACGGTCCTGAGGGGGCGGCCATGCCGAGCGCCCCCGCCTGGCGGAAATGGGTTCCGGTGCTGCTGCTCGCGCTCGGCCTTGCGGCCGTGCTGCTGCTCGACCTCGACCGCTTCCTCTCCTTCGAGGCGCTGCGCGGGCACCGCGCCTGGCTGACGGCCGAGGTGGCCGAGCATCCCGTCCGCAGCGCCGCGCTGTATTTTCTCATCTATGTGGCGGCCATCGCCCTCTCGATCCCGGGCGGAGCGGTGCTGACCCTCGCGGGCGGCTTCCTCTTCGGCGCATTCCTCGGGGCCGCCCTGGTGCTGGGCGCGGCCACGCTCGGCGCCTGCATCGTCTTCCTGGCCGCGCGGACCGCGCTCGGCGATCTCCTGAAGCGGCGCGCGGGGCCCTTCCTGCAGCGCATGGAGCGCGGCTTCCGCAACGACGGCTTCCATTACCTCCTGGTGCTGCGGCTGATCCCCGTCTTCCCCTTCTGGCTCGTCAATCTGGTGCCGGCCTTCTTCGGGATGCGCCTGTCGACCTATGCGCTCGCGACCCTGATCGGCATTGCCCCGGCGACCATCGTCTATGCGAGCCTCGGCAGCGGGCTCGGCTCGGTGTTCGATGCCGGCGAAACGCCGGACTTCGGGCTCCTGCTCACGCCGCAACTCCTGCTGCCGCTCATCGGCCTGGCGCTGCTGGCGCTGGCGCCGGTGCTCTATCGCCGCGTCTCCAGGCGCAACGGCGATGGCTGAATGGACCAAGGCCGATCTCTGCATCGTCGGCGCGGGCTCGGCCGGCCTCTCGATCGCCGCGGGCGCCGCGCAGATGGGTGCGCGCACCGTGCTCATCGAGCGCGGCCTCATGGGCGGCGACTGCCTCAATTTCGGCTGCGTGCCGTCGAAATCGCTGCTGGCCGCGGCCAAGGCGGCGACCGTCTGGCGCTCCGGCGCCGCTTTCGGCGTGGACGGCGCGGCGCCCAAGGTCGATTGGACCCGCGTGCGCGCGCACATCCAGGAGGTGATCGCCTCGATCGCCCCGCACGATTCGGCGGAGCGGTTCGAGGGCCTGGGCGTGCGGGTAATCCGCGCCGAGGCGCGCTTCACCGGGCCCGAGGAGCTGGTCGCCGGCGGCATCGCCGTGCGCGCCCGCCGATTCGTGATCGCCACCGGCTCCGAGCCGCTGGTGCCGCCGATCCCGGGTCTGGAGCAAACGCCAGCCCTCACCAACGAGACGGTCTTCGGCATCGAGGCCCTGCCGCAGCATCTGCTGGTGCTGGGGGGCGGCCCGATCGGGGCCGAGCTGGCGCAGGCCTTCCGCCGCCTCGGCGCCGAGGTGACGCTGATCGAGGCGGCCCGCCTGCTGCCCAAGGACGACGAGGAGGCGGCGGCGCTGGTGCGGGCGAGCCTGGCCGCGGACGGCGTTCGCATCCAGGAGGGCGCCAAGGCGGTCCGCGCTGGACGCGACGGTTCCGGCGTCGCTCTGACCATCGAGCGCCAGGGGCGGGAGGAACGGATCGCCGGCAGCCATCTGCTGGTCGCGGTCGGGCGCAGGCCGACGGTGTCGGGGCTCAACCTGGAGGCCGCCGGCGTCGCATTCGACAACAAGGGCATCCGCGTCGACGAGCGGCTGCGCACCTCCAACCACCGCATCTTCGCCGCAGGCGACGTGGCCGGCGGCCCGCAATTCACGCATATGGCCGGCCACCATGCCGGGGTAGTGATCCGCAATGCGCTGTTCGGCATCCGCGCGAAGGTGGAGGCCAAGGCCGTGCCCTGGGTCACCTACACCGATCCGGAGCTGGCGCAGGTCGGGCTGACCGAAGCCTCGGCGCGCGAGCAGGGGCAGGACCCGGCGGTCCTGCGCAGCAGCTATGAGGAGAGCGACCGCGCCCGCGCCGAGCGCGCCGGCGCGGGTTTCGTCAAGGTCATCGCCAGCCGGCGCGGCGAGGTGCTCGGCGCCACCATCGTCGGGCGCGGGGCGGGCGAGCTGATCCTGCCCTGGGTGCTGGCCATGCAGAACGGCATCGGCCTGAAATCCATGGCCAAGGCGATCGCGCCCTACCCCACCTTGAGCGAAATCGGCAAGCGCGCGGCGGGCAGCTTCTTCACCCCGCGCCTGTTCGGCGCCGGCACGCGCCGCGTCGTCCGGTTGCTGCAGCGGCTGCCCTGACCACCCATGGGCGCGGCGCGCCATACCGTGATAAGGTCCGAACCCCGATGGACGTGACCCGCAACCGCCTGCCGCCCTTGGGCCAGAGCCTTTCGGCGCGCCTGCTCCTGCTCACCATCCTGTTCGTGATGGTGGCGGAGGTGCTGATCTTCGCGCCGTCGATCGGCCGCTTCCGCCTCGTCTATCTCGAAGAGCGGCTGGCGGCCGGGCGGCTCGCGCTCCTGGCCCTGGAGGCGACCCCCGACCATATGGTCGGCGAGGCGCTGGAGCGCGAGCTCCTCGCCCACGCCCATGCGCATCTGATCGCGATCCGCCGCGCCGACGGGATGAAGCTCATGCTCTCGCCCGACCCGCCGCTGCCGGCCGAGGCCAGCTTCGATCTGCGCACGGGCACCTTCTTCAGCCTCATCCGCGACGCCTTCGCCACCCTCGCGCAGGGCGAGGACCGGCGCATCCGGGTCGTCGGCCCCGCGCCCTTCGACGCCTCCACCGAGGTCGAGGTGGTGGTCAACGAGACGCCGTTGCGGGTGGCCATGTACGATTATTCCAAGCGCATCCTCGGCCTCTCGATCGTGATCTCGCTGATCACCGCATCCCTGCTCTATCTCAGCCTGCAATGGCTGATGGTGCGGCCGATGCGGCGCATCACGCAGAGCATGACGGCGTTCCGCGACGATCCGGAGGATGTGGCGCGCTCGGCGATCGAGCCGAGCCGGCGCACGGACGAGATCGGCGTCGCCGAGCGCGAGCTGGCGGACATGCAGTCGCGGCTGCGGGCGGCGCTCCACCAGAAGAGCCGGCTCGCCGCGCTCGGGATCGCCGTCACCAAGATCAGCCACGACTTGCGCGGGATCCTGGCGACGGCGCGCCTGGTCTCCGACCGCATCGCGGATTCGGAGGACCCGGAAGTGAAGCGCCTGACGCCGACGCTGCTCGGCGCGATCGACAAGGCCGTCGATCTCTGCTCCAAGACGCTGACCTTCATCACCGACAAGCCGCCCGAGCCGCGCCGCAGCCGCTTCGCCTTGGCCGCGCTGGCGGAGGAGGTCGGGCAGAGCCTGGCCGAGCCGGTGCGCGGCGATGCCGCCTGGATCGTCTCCGCGCCCGCCGATCTCATGATGGACGCCGACCGCGACCAGATCTTCCGGGTGCTGGCCAATCTCGGCCGCAACGCGCTGCAGGCCGGCGCGACGCGCGTCGAGATCGCCGCCGAGCGGCTGGAGGACGGAGTGCGTATCGGCGTCTCCGACAACGGGCCGGGCCTCGCCCCCCGCGCCCGCGAGCGGCTGTTCCAGCCCTTCGCCGGATCGGCGCGGCCGGGCGGGTCCGGACTGGGGCTCGCCATCGCCCGCGAGCT
>JAREAF010000025.1 GCA_029240475.1 Rhodospirillales bacterium
CCTCCCCAACCCTCCCCCGTCAAGGGGGAGGGGGATAAAAGCGAGGCCGCGCTCTCCTTCCCCTCCCCCCTTGCGGGGGAGGGCGAGGGTGGGGGGGCGGCCGGGGCACGGTTGTCATGACTGTGGGCGCGGTTCCTGCCGCCCGTGCCGCACCGGTGGCCCGCGCCGGGCGGGAGCGGGGGCTTGCCGCCGCCGGTCTGATCGGCCCCGCCTATCTCTGGCTCTTGCTGACGATCTTCCTGCCGCTCTCGGCGATGCTGCTCTTCAGCTTCCTCACCGTCGCGCCCTTCGGCGCGCGGGAGGCGGAGTTCACGCTGAAGCACTATGCGGCCTTCTTCCAGAAGGAGTTCTACCGCACGCTGACCTGGCGCTCGCTCAGGCTCGGCTTCGACGTCACCTTCTGGTGCGTCCTCATCGGCTATCCGACTGCGCTGGCGCTGGCGCGCCACGTGCCGGGCCGCTGGCGCGAGGCCCTGTTCCTCCTCATCGTGCTGCCCTTCTGGAGCAATGCGCTGGTGCGCGTCTTCTCCTGGACCATGGTCTTGCGCGGCGGCGGGCTCATCGACCAGGCGGCGCAGGCGGTGTGGCCCGAGGCGCCCTCACTCGGCATCCTCTTCACCTATCCGGCGATCGTGGTCGGGCTGGTCCATTCCTTCCTGCCCTACATGATCCTCACCTGCTACCTCTCGCTGCAGGCGATCGAGCCGAGCCTCGAGGAGGCGGCCTTGAGCCTCGGCGCCTCGCCCTTGACCAGCTTCCGCCGCGTGACCTTGCCCTTGAGCCTGCCCGGCATGCTGGTCGGAGTGGTCCTGATCTTCGTGCCCGTGATCGGCTCGTTCATGGAGCCGCGCATCCTCGGCGGTCCGGAAGGGATCATGCTGGGCACGGTGATCGAGGATCAGTTCACCGTCGTCTTCAATTGGCCGCTCGGCGCGGCGCTCTCCTACATCCTGCTCGCCATCGTGCTGCTGCTGATCGCGCTGGCCGCGCCCATCCTCGGCCGCCCGCTGGCGGCGGCGAGCGGGAGGTGACCATGGCGCCGCTCGCCTTCCGCACGGTGCTGGCGCTGGTGCTGCTCTTCCTCTATCTGCCGCTGGCCGTAATGGCGGTGATGGCCTTCAACCAGTCGCCGCTCTATGCGCTGCCGATGGTGTTCGACACCATCTGGTTCGAGCGCCTCGCCCAGAACGAGCGGCTGATCGGGGCGGGCCTCAACAGCATCCTGATCGCGCTCGCCAACACAGTCATCGCCACCGCGCTCGGCACCATGGCCGCGCTCGCCTTCCAGCGCTACACGTTCCGCGGCTCCTCGCTCTTGCAGATTCTGCTGCTGCCGCCGATCACCATCCCGTGGCTGATCATCGGCACGGCGATGCTGGTTCTGTTCTTCTGGACGGGGATCGGGCGGGGGCTGCATGCGATCCTGCTCGGGCATGTCGCGCTGTCGCTGCCCTATGTGATCGTCGTGGTCGGCGCGCGCCTCAGGAGCTTCGGCGTGAGCCTCGAGGAGGCGGCGGCGACGCTCGGCGCGGGACCCTGGACCACCTTCCGCCGCGTGACCCTGCCGGTGATCGCGCCGGGCGTGGTCGCGGCGGCGCTGTTCGCCTTCGCGGTCTCGTTCGACCAGTTCGTCATCTCCTATTTCCTCGCGCCGCCCGGCGTCTCGACCCTGCCGGTCGAGATCTATTCGGCGATCCGCAAGGGCTTCACGCCGGAGATCAACGCCATCTCGACGGTGATCATCCTCGTCTCCATGGGGCTGATGCTGGCCGTCGCGCGCCTCTACCGCTTCGGAGGCGAGCGATGAGCGCGGTCGAGGTGCGCAACGCGGTCAAGCGCTACGGCGCGCTCGCGGCGCTGGACGAGGTGACCCTCGCCGTGCCGGAGGGCGAGTTCTTCGGCCTTCTCGGCCCCAGCGGCAGCGGCAAGACCACGCTCTTGCGCGCCATCGCCGGGTTCGTCGTGCCCGATTCCGGCGAGATCCGCATCGACGGCCAACGCATCGAGGGCGTGCCGGTGCATAAGCGCGGCATCGGGATGGTGTTCCAGAACTACGCGCTGTTCCCGCATTTGAGCGTCTTCGACAACGTCGCGTTCGGCCTCTCCGTGCGCGGGGTGCCGGCGGGCGAGATCAGGAGCCGCGTGGCCGAGGCGCTGCGCCTCGTGCGCCTCTCCGGGCTGGAGGAGCGCCGGCCGCGACAGCTCTCGGGCGGGCAGCAGCAGCGCGTCGCGCTCGCTCGCGCGCTGGTGACGCGGCCCAAGGTGCTGCTGCTGGACGAGCCCCTGGGGGCGCTCGACAAGCGCTTGCGCCAGGAGATGCAGGTGGAGCTGAAGCTGATCCAGCGCACCGTCGGGATCACCACCATTTTCGTCACGCACGACCAAGAGGAGGCGCTGACGCTTTCCGACCGCATTGCCATCCTCAGCGAGGGACGGCTGGTGCAGGTCGGCCCGCCGGCGGAGGTCTATGAGCGGCCGGCGACGCGCTTTGCGGCGGAGTTCTTAGGCGAGGCCAATCTCTTCGCTGGGCGCGCGGAGGCCGGCGCGCTGCGCACCCCATCGGGGCTCGCCATTTTCAGCGCGCTGCCGCTGCCGCCCGGACGCGAAGCGATCCTGGCGGTGCGGCCCGAGAAGATCCAGCTCGCCGATCTCGCCATGCGCGCGCCCGACGGCGCCAACCGGATCGAAGGCCGCATCTTGCGTTCGATCTATTCCGGCAGCAGCATCGCCTATCGCGTCGAGGTGCCGGGACAGGAGCTGACCGTGTTCGAGCAGAACCGCGCCGCGCGGGCGCGCGAGGAAGGCGCGGCCGTCGCGCTCACCTGGGCGCCCGAGCACAGCATTCCGGTGGCGCCGTGAGGCTGACCGGCGCGCTGCCGCTCGACACGCTGCATGTCGTCGTGGACATGCAGCGGCTCTTCGTCGAGCATCCCGACTGGTGCGTGCCCGACCTGACGAAGCTGGTCGCGCCGATCTCGCGCATCATCGACGCGCATCCCAGGCGCACGGTCTTCACGCGCTTCGTGACGCCGCGGAAGCCCGAGGATGCCGGCGGGCAGTGGCGGCACTATTACCGGCACTGGGAGAGCGTGACCCTCTCGCGCATGGACCCCGCGCTGCTGCATCTCGTGCCGGGCCTCGCCGAGCGCGCGCGGCCCGAGGCGGTCCTCGACAAGCGCAGCCATGGCGGATGGGAGAGCCTCGCCTTCGCCGAGGCGATCGCGCGCCGGCAGGCCACGACCCTGGTGCTGACGGGCGTCGAGACCGACGTCTGCGTGCTCGCGCTCGCCTTCGGCGCGACCGATCGCGGCTATCGCGTGATCGTCGTGGAGGACGCGGTGGCATCCTCCTCTCCGGAAGGGCACCGCGCCGCGCTGGAGGCGATCTATCCGCGCCTCGACCAGCAGATCCAGATCGCGGCGGTGGACGAGGTGCTCGCCGCCTGGCCCTCCGAGCGGAGGGCGGAATGACGGGCGCGGCTGCGGTCGCGCCCGCGCGCCTCTGGAACACGTGGGACTCCGACCATCCCGCCGCGATGCGGTTCCTCCCCCTCGGGCTGGAGCTTCGTCCTTGCGTCTATGCGGCGAGCCGCAACGCCTTCACCGATTTCCCCGCGACCCAAGCCGGGCTCACGCTCGGCCCGCGCGGCGTCACCGCCGCCGAGGGCGTGCATCTCGGTCTCGCGCATGCCGGGACGGAGCTGGAGTTGCGCTACGACAGCCCCGGGCCCGGCGCGCTGACCGGGAACTATCGCGCGCGCCGGCATGGGGAATGGGGCCTGCGCTTTTGGGTGCTGATCGCCTTGAGGCTGATGCCGCCCGACCGCCGCGGCGCGTGCTTGCGCTGGCGCTTCCATGCCGAGCGCGGGCTCGCCACGGCATCGCACCGCGGGAGCCATGTCGCGGTCGGCGCGAGCCGTCCGCCGCTGCTCGTCACCGTGCATCGCTCGCTGGTTGCGCTGCGGCAGGAGATGGAGAGCAAGGGCTACTGGTACCTCGACTCGCGCGGAACCGCCGGCCCGGTGATGGCGCTGCGCTACAATCTCGAGGAGATGCCGGAGCTGAGCTTCGCGGCCGTTGTCGCAGACTCGGCGGAGGAGGCGGCGCAGACGGTCTCCGCGGCCCTGGCACCCCCCACCCTAACCCTCCCCCGCAAGGGGGGAGGGGAACGCAGTGTCGAGGGCTCGCACTCCGGGCCTCAGTCGAGCACATTGGAAGCGGAAGCAGGGCGGCTTTCTTCACCCTCCCCCCTTGAGGGGAAGGGCGGGGAGGGGGGTGCCTTCGGCACGATTCCATCAGATGAAGACCCGCGGCTGGCCGCCGTGCGCGACGTGATCGCCTGGAACACGGTTTGGGACCCGGTGAACCAGCGCCCCTACACTGCGCTCAGCCGGAACTGGGGCGCGCAGAAATTCGGCGGCTGGGGCGTGTGGCTCGACGACCTCTTCTTCCACGCGCTGATGGCGAGCGCGGTCGATGCCGATCTCGCGCGCGAGAATCTGGCGGCGGCGCTGAGCAACGCCACGCCTTTCGGCAATCTCGCCTGCCTCATGACGGGCCGCGACGCCTGGGTCGACCGCTCGCAGCCGCCGATCGGCAGCCTCATCGCCTGGCTGCTGCATATGCGGCTCGGCGACGAGGCGCTGCTGCGCCGCGCCTATCCGGTGCTCGCGGCCAACCACGCCTGGTGGCTGATGCGGCGCGACGGCAACGGCGACGGGCTCTATGAATATGGCAGCTCCAATGTCGGCACCGGTCTCTATGTCGGCACCAAGCTCGCGGCCAAGGACGAATCCTTCATGGACAATTCGCCGGTCCATGACGAGGCCGCGTTCGATCCGACAACGCGCACCCTCAACTCGGCCGATGTGGGCTTGAATAGCCTGATCGCGCTCGATGCCGAGATGCTGGCGCGGATTGCGGCCGCGCTTGGCGACGATGCGGGGGCAAGCCGGCACAACGCGACCGCCGAGGGCTTGCGCGCGCGCATCGCCGAACGCCTTTGGGACCAGGAGCGCCGGTGCTTCGCGAACCGGCTCTGGTCGGGCAAGTTCGTGCGCTCGATCGCGCCGACCAGCTTCTTCCCGCTGCTGGCGGGCGCCGCCTCGCCGGAGCAGGCGACGACGATGGTGCGCCTGCTGCACGACCCGGAGAAGTTCGGCGGCTCGTGGCTGCTGCCTTCGGTCACCCGCGACGATGCCGCCTTTCATGACAATGTCTATTGGCGCGGGCGCATCTGGCCGCCGCTCAATTTCCTGGTCTGGCTCGGGCTGAAGCGCGCCGGCTTTGCGGCCGAGGCGGCGGCGCTCGCCGAGAATGGCTGGCGCCTGTTCCAGCGCGCCTGGGCGGACCGCAACTGCCCGGAGAATTTCAGCGCGGTGACCGGCGAGGCCTTCGACCAGCCGGACACCGATTCCTTCTATGGCTGGGGCGCGCTGATGCCTTTCATCGCGCTTTCGGAGCAGGTCGGTCTGGCGCCGCGGGACGTCTGGACCCTTGCCGAACGCACCCGCCCCGCAGGCTCGAGTTGAGGCCATGATCGTCTCGTTTGGTTCCGTCAATCTGGACCTCATCGCCACGGTCGAGCGCCTGCCCCGCGCGGGCGAGACCGTGCTCGGGCCCGGCTATCGCGCGCTCCCCGGCGGCAAGGGGGCGAACCAGGCGCTGGCGGCGCGGCGCGCTGGCGCCGAGGTGCAATTCGTCGGCTGCGTTGGGCGGGACGCCTTCGCCGAGCCCGCGCTGGCCGAGCTCGCGGCGGCCGGGGTGGGGCTCGATCATCTGGTGCGCCAACAGGAGGCGCCCACAGGGTGCGCGCTCATCTGCGTCGATCCCAAGGGCGAGAACCAGATCGCCGTCGCGCTCGGCGCGAACGCGGAGCTGAAGACAAAGCATGTGCCCGATGTGCTGCTGGGGCCGGGGACCATCCTCCTCCTGCAGCGCGAGGTCACGGCTGAGGAGAGCTGGGCGCTCGCACGGCGGGCGGCGGAGCGCGGCGCGCGGGTGCTGCTCAATCTCGCGCCGGCGGGCGCGGTGCCGGCGGACGTGCTGAGCGCGCTCGACTGGCTGATCCTGAATGAGGGCGAGGCGGCCGAGCTGGCGGAAGCACATGGGCTCGGGGCGGATGCGGCTGCCTTGGCCACGGGGCTCGGCATCGGCGTGCTCACGACCTTGGGCGCGGACGGCATCGCCGCCTGCCGCGGCGATCAGCGCTGGCGCATTCCGGCGCTGCCCATCAAGCCTGTGGACACGACCGGCGCCGGCGACGCCGCGGCCGGCGCCTTCGCCGCCGCCCTGGATCGCGGGCTGGGAGCGGAGGATGCGCTGCGCTGGGCGAGCGTCGCAGGCGCGCTCGCCTGTCTGACGCCCGGCGCGCAGAGCAGCCTGCCGACCCTGCGCGAGATCCGCGACGCGCTTCCTCGATTGCCCACTCACGGATGAAAGCTGACATGCAGACCCGGACCATCGATGCCGTCGTGTTCGATCTCGGCGGCGTCCTCATCGACTGGAACCCGCGCCACCTCTATCGCAAGCTCATCGAGGAGGAGGCGAAGATGGAGCGCTTCCTCAGCGAAATCTGCTCGCCGGTTTGGAACGTCAATCTGGATGCGGGTCGGCCGTTCGATGACGGCATCGACGAGCTGGTGCAGCGCCATCCGGAGGAGGCGCCTCTGATCCGCGCATGGAAGGCCCGCTGGGAGGAGATGCTGGGCGGCGCGATCCACGGCACCGTGGCGATCCTGGAAGAGCTGCATGCTTCGGGAATGACGCTCCATGCTCTGACCAACTGGTCGGCCGAGACCTTCCCGATCGGCCGCAAGCGTTTCCCGTTCCTCGACCGCTTCCGCACCATTCTCGTCTCGGGCCAGGAGAAGGTGGTCAAGCCCGATCCCCGCATCTTCCATCTGCTGGTCGAGCGGACGGGCGTGGTGCCGCAGCGCACGGTCTTTGTGGACGATTCGCAGACGAATGCCGATGCGGCCGCAAGCCTCGGCTTCCACGCGATCCGCTTCACCGACGCCGACGCGCTGCGCGCGCGTTTGGCAAGTCTTGGCTTGGTCGATCACCGATGACCGAGCGCCGCCTGCGCAGCCAAGCCTGGTTCGACGATCCCGACGACCCGGACATGACGGCGCTTTATCTGGAGCGCTACCTCAATTACGGCCTCACGCGCGCCGAGCTGCAGTCCGGCCGTCCCATCATCGGCATCGCGCAGACCGGCTCGGATCTCGCGCCCTGCAACCGCCATCACCTCACGCTGGCCGCGCGCGTGAAGGACGGCATCCGCGAAGCGGGTGGCGTGCCCATGGAGTTCCCCGTCCACCCGATCCAGGAGACCGGCCGCCGCCCGACCGCGGGGCTCGACCGCAATCTCGCCTTCCTGGGCCTGGTCGAGATCCTGCACGGCTATCCCATCGACGGCGTGGTCCTGACCACCGGCTGCGACAAGACGACGCCGGCCGGCCTCATGGCGGCGGCCGCCGTGAACATCCCCGCGATCGTCCTCTCCGGCGGGCCGATGCTGGACGGGCATTGGAGGGGCGAGCTGGCGGGCTCGGGCGCGGTGATCTGGAAGGCGCGCGAGCTGCTGGCGACCGGCGCGATCGGGGCCGAGGAGTTCATGGAGATGGCCGCCGCCTCCGCGCCCTCGATCGGCCACTGCAACACCATGGGCACCGCGCTCTCGATGAACGCGCTCGCTGAGACGCTCGGCATGGCGCTGCCCGGCTGCGCGGCGATCCCCGCGCCCTATCGCGAGCGCGGGCAGATCGCCTATGCCACGGGGCGGCGCATCGTCGGAATGGTGCGCGAGGATCTGCGCCCCTCCCTGATCCTGACCCGCCCGGCGTTCGAGAACGCGATCGTCGCCGCCTCCGCGCTCGGCGCCTCCACCAACTGCCCCCCGCACCTGATCGCCATCGCGCGGCATGCCGGCGTCCAGCTGACCATGGAGGACTGGCAGCGGGTGGGCGAGGACGTGCCGCTGCTGGTCGATTGCCAGCCGGCGGGCCGGTTCCTCGGCGAGGCCTTCCACCGCGCCGGCGGCGTTCCGGCGCTACTGAAGGAGTTGCTGGATGCGGGGCGGCTGCACGGGGAGGCGCTGACCGTCACCGGCCGCAGCCTCGCCGACACCCTTACCGGCGTCGCCGTGCAGGATCGCGAGGTGATCCGCCCCTACGGCCGGCCGCTCGCGACGAATGCCGGCATGATCGTCTTGACCGGCAATCTGTTCGACACGGCGGTGATGAAGGTCTCCGTCATCGGGCCTGAATTTCGCGTGCGCTATCTCTCCGATCCGAACGACCCAGACGCCTTCGAAGGCCGCGCGGTCGTGTTCGAGGGGCCGGAGGATTACCGCGCCCGCATCGACGATCCGGCGCTCGGCATCGACGAGCGCTGCATCCTGGTGATCCGCAATTGCGGGCCGGTCGGCTATCCGGGCTCGGCCGAGGTCGTCAACATGCGCCCGCCCAAGGCGCTCATCGAGCGGGGCGTGCACTGGCTGCCCTGCATCGGCGACGGGCGGCAGAGCGGCACCTCGGCGAGCCCGTCGATCCTCAACGCCGCGCCGGAGGCGGCCGCGGGCGGAGGGCTCGCGTTCTTGCGCACCGGCGACCGCGTCCGGATCGATCTCAACACCCGCCGCGTCGATGCGCTGGTTCCGGGGGAGGAGTGGGAGCGCCGCCGCGCCGAGCCGCGTCCGTCCATTCCCGAATCGCAGACGCCGTGGCAGGAGCTGCATCGCGAGCTGGTGGGCCAGCTCTCGGGCGGCGGCTGCATCGAGCGGGCGCTGCGCTACCAGGACATCGACCGCAGCCGCGGCCTGCCGCGCCATTCTCACTGAAGGGCCATCGCTCATGCTCGACCGCAGCGGCATCGCTCAGGCTGCACGGAAGATCGCGCCGCATATCCGCCGCACGCCCGTCGTCGAGCTGGAGCCAGGCGCGTTCGGGCTGCCCTGCCGCATCACGCTGAAGCTGGAGCAGCTGCAGCTCGCCGGCTCCTTCAAGCCGCGCGGCGCCTTCAACCGCATGCTCTCGAACCCGATTCCGGCGGCGGGCGTGATCGCCGCCTCGGGCGGCAACCACGGCGTCGCCGTCGCGCTCGCGGCGCGGCGGCTCGGCGTGCCGGCCGCAATCTTCGTCCCGACCATCGCCTCGCCGGCCAAGCTCCAGCGCATCCGCGAGGAGGGCGCGGAGGTCGTGGTCGGCGGCGCGACCTATGCCGAGGCGCTGGCCGCCAGCACGGCGCGCGCCGAAGCGTCGGGCGCGCTCGTGGTGCATGCCTATGACCAGCCCGAGGTGGTGCTGGGACAAGGCACGGTCGGGCTCGAACTGCAGGAGCAGGCGCCGGGCTTGGAGCGCGTGCTCGTGGCCGTCGGCGGCGGCGGTCTCATCGGCGGCATCGCCCTCGCCTATCAAGGCACCGGAACCCGCATCGTCGGCGTCGAGCCGCGGCTCGCGCCCACCCTGCACGATGCAATGGCGGCGGGGCGGCCCGTTCCGGTCGCGGTCTCCGGCATCGCCGCCGACTCCCTCGGCGCGCGCGAGGCGGGCGGGCTCGCCTTCGAAATCGCGCGGCGGCGGGTCGAGCGGGTGGTCCTGGTCGAGGACGAGGCGATCCGGACGGCGCAGCGGGCGCTGTGGCGCGAGCTTCGCATCGTGGTGGAGCCGGGCGGGTCTGCGGCCTTCGCCGCGCTCCTGTCCGGCGCGCACCCGGCCGCGCCCGAGGCCCGTGTCGGAATCGTGCTCTGCGGCGGAAACACGGACCCTGGCTCCGTCGCCTGACGCGACCCCCCGCCTACTCCCTATGCATACTTAACCGAGGCGATCCGCCGGGCATCATCTGCCCGTACGAACGGTCGCACCGAAAGAGGAGGGAGTCCGCCATGCCGCATCAGGATTGGATGATCAGGGGCCCGAAGATCGCCGCCTGCAATTGCGCTTACGGCTGCCCCTGCGAGTTCAACGCGCGGCCGACGCATGACGTCTGCGAAGGGCTGGAGGCCCACCGCATCGATGAGGGCTATTTCGGAAAAGTGCGACTGGACGGGCTGATCGTCGGCGCGCGCTACCGCTGGCCGGGGCCGGTGCATGAGGGCGGCGGCGTCGCGCAAGGCTTCGTCGACGCGCGCGCCACGCCCGATCAGCGGGACGCGCTGGTCCAGATCCTGTCGGGCAAGGAGCAGGAGCCGCACACGCCGTTCAACATCTACGGCGCGACCATCGCGCGCGAGCTCGACCTCATCGTCGCTCCGGTCGAGTTCAGCGCCGACATGAAGGCGCGCACCGGCGGCTTTCGCGTGCCCGGGGTCATGGAGATGAGCCTCGAGCCGATCCGCAACCCGGTGACCGGCGCCGAGCATTTCGCGCAGATCCGGCTGCCGAACGGGTTCGAGTTCCGCGAGGCCGAGATGGCGAGCGGCCGGTTCGATGCGGAAGGCCCCGATCTCGGCATGAGCCACCGCAACTGCTACGGCTTCCTCACCTTCGTCGCCTACGGGCCGAAGGGCCTGATCGCCTGATGAGCGGCGCCGCTCTGGAGCGGAGCGTGGCGCTGCGCCCGGCCTGGCGCCTGGTGCTGGAGCGCGAGCGGCGCGTCACCGCGGCGGCGCTGCTGCTGGTGGCGGCGGGCGCCTGGGCGTATCTCCTCGCCGGGGCCGGCATGCCGGAAATGGGCGGCATGGACCCGGACATGGTGATGGCGCCCGCGCCTTGGTCGCCCGCCTACGCGGCGGCCATCTTCGCCATGTGGTGGGTCATGATGGCGGCGATGATGCTGCCCAGCGCCGCGCCGGCGATCCTGCTCTTCGATCTGGTGTCGCGCCGCGCCGCCGCGGGCACGGGCGCGGCCACGCTCTCCTTCGCGTCGGGCTACCTCCTGGTCTGGGGCGGCTTCAGCCTCATCGCCGCCATGCTGCATTGGGCGCTCGACCAGAGCGGCCTGCTGACGATGGCGATGGCGAGCGCCAGCCCGGCTCTGGGCGGCGGGATCCTGATCGCCGCCGGGCTGTGGCAGCTCACGCCCGTGAAGCGCGCCTGCCTGACCCGCTGCCAGGCTCCCATTCAGTTCCTCGCCCATCGCTGGCGAACCGGTCCGCTCGGCGCCGTGCGCATGGGCTTGGAGCACGGCATCTATTGCCTGGGCTGCTGCTGGGTGATGATGGGGCTGCTGTTCTATGGCGGGATCATGAACCCGGCCTGGATCGGCGGGCTGGCGCTTTACGTGCTGCTCGAGAAGAGCGTGCCGGCGGGACATCGGATCACGAAGGCCGCGGGCATCGCGCTGATCCTGGCCGGTGGAGCGGCGCTCCTGGCGACGATTTGAGGCGCGCATGGCGCAATTGCGAACCGGCCCCTGTGCCAGCTTGTTTTCTTCCATTCGCGGCGGTTCGGCTGCAGCCTTTTTGTGCGAGGTACTCCCATGAGCGAGCTGACCGTTGCGGAGAAGCTGGTTCCGTTCGCGTCAGCGACGTCCAGATCGGCTGTGCTGTGGGGAGATCAGCTCCTCGATGCCCTGCCGATCGGCGTCTATATCTGCGACCGCGAGGGCATGCTCATCCGCTACAACGAGCGCGCGGCCGAGCTTTGGGGCCGGGCCCCCATCCTGGGCGACGAGCAGCATCGCTATTGCGGCGCCTTCCGCGCCTATGAGCCCGACGGCCGGCCGATCGCGATGAACGAAGTTCCGATGGTCGAGGTGCTCCGCACCGGAACGCCGGTCGTGGATCGCGAGATCATTGTCGAGCGTCCGGACGGGACTCGCATCACCGCGCTCGCCAACATCCGCCCGCTCTTCTCCGAGGCGGGAGATCTCGTGGGAGCGGTGAACTGCTTCCAGGACATCACCTTCCGCAAGCGCGCGGAGGAGACCGTCAAGGAGAGCGAGCGCCGCCTGCGGGAGCTTCTGGAAGGCTTGCCCGCGGCCATCTACACGACCGACGCCGCCGGCCGGATCACCTTTTACAATCAGGCTGCCGTCGAGCTGTGGGGCTGCCGGCCCGAGATCGGCTCCGCGACCTGGTGCGGCTCATGGAAGCTCTTCCATACCGACGGCGCTCCCATGCCCCACCATCTGTGCCCGATGGCGCAGGCCTTGAAGGAGCGGCGGCCGATCAGAGGCGCCGAGGCGATCGCCGAGCGCCCGGACGGCACGCGCGTGACCTTCGTGCCCTATCCCACGCTCCTGCACGACGCTTCGGGAGCGGTGGTCGGCGCCGCGAACATGCTGGTGGACATCACCGAACGGAAGGCCTCAGAGGAGCAGCTGCGGCTGCTCGCCAGCGAGGTGGACCATCGCGCCAAGAACATGCTCGCCGTGATCCAGGCGGTGGTGCATCTGACGCAGGCGGAGTCCATCCCCGAATTCAAGAAGGCGATCGACGGCCGCATCTCGGCCCTCTCCCGCGCGCACACGCTGCTCTCGAGCGGCCAGTGGGAGGGCGCGGACTTGCGCCGCATCGTCACGGAGGAGCTCGCGCCCTATGCGGACGGCGAGAATGTGCGCGTCTCCATCGAAGGTCCCTCGTTGTCGCTGTCGCCACAATTGGCGCAGTCGCTGGCCATGGTGGTGCACGAGCTCGCCACCAATGCGGTCAAGCACGGCGCGATCACCCAGCCCGCCGGCCGGATCGATTTGCGCTGGTGGGGCGCGCCCGGGGACCGGCTCCTGTTCCGCTGGAAAGAGAGCGGATGCGCGCCGGCCGAGCCGCCGACCCGCAAGGGCTTCGGCATGAGCATCATCGAAGGGGCCATTCGCCAGCAGCTCGGCGGCTCGCTGGAGATGGAGTGGCGCAAGGACGGGCTGCGCTGCGAGATCGAGGTGCCGCTCTAGTCACAGCCCAAAGCCGTCCGCAACGAAATCGCGCAGCGGATCTCCAGCCGGGATTCAGGGCTGCTGAACCGGCGGAAGCGCTCGCGCCAGAGCGGGACGGACCGCCCGCCGGTCGGCAGGGGCCGCCCGCCTCAAGACTTCACCTGCTCCTTCGCCGCCGCCGCGTCGCGCTGCAGCTGCTCGATCGTCCGTTTGGGGGCAAGCTCGTCCGCCCTCATCCGCTGCAGTCCCGACCAGGCGAGGCCGCCGGCAATGGCCGCGGCGATCAGGCCCGAGAGGAGCCGCGCGAAGCCTTCGGGAATGACGTCGTCGAGCCACTCCGCGACGGCCATGAAGATGAGGACCATGGCTGCGATGCCCACGACGAGCCCGCCGGCCATCATCGCCAGTCCCGTGGCGGCCTTGGCCGCCTTTCCCGTCAGCTCGGTGCGAGCAAGCTGGATTTCCGTGCGGATGAGCGCTGAGAACTGATTCAGCGCGTCCGACAGCAGTTCCGAGAGAGGTCGGCTGTCCTGGGGCATGGTCATTGCGGCATTCCTCCCGGGTGATGCGCGCCGCTCCGAGGCCGATGCAACGCGCCGCTGGCGGTAAGAGATCCGCCGATCAGCGCACCGACGAACAATCCCAGTCCGGTGACGAGCATCGGGTTCCGGTCCATGAAGCTGCGAATGCCGCCGCCTGCGGAAGCGTCATCCCACTGCCCATAATCCCATTCGCCGTTGTCCCACTCACCGACG
>JAREAF010000349.1 GCA_029240475.1 Rhodospirillales bacterium
GGTCATTACCTGCACGGCCTGCGACTCCTCCGGCCCGGTGGTGGCAATCAGCATGCGCCGCTCGGCATCGACGTCGGGGTAGCCGACCTCGACCATCATGAGGAAGCGGTCGAGCTGCGCCTCGGGCAGGGGGTAGGTGCCCTCATGCTCCAGCGGGTTCTGTGTGGCCAGCACGTGGAAGGGCTGCGGTAGGTCGTGGGAGCGGCCGGAGACGGTCACGCGCCGCTCCTGCATGGCCTGCAGCAGCGCCGACTGGGTCCGGGGGCTCGCGCGGTTGATCTCGTCGGCCATCAGGAGCTGGCAGAAGACCGGGCCGGGGATGAAGCGGAAGGAGCGCCTTCCCGCCTCGCTCTCCTCGAGCACCTCGGACCCCAAAATATCGGCCGGCATCAGGTCGGGGGTGCACTGGATGCGGCGGTCCTCGAGCCCCAGCACCGTGCCCAGCGTTTCGACCAGCCGGGTCTTGGCTAGGCCCGGCACGCCGTAGAGCAGAGCATGGCCGCCGGCGAGCAGGGTGATCAGGGTTTGCTCGATGACCTGTTGCTGGCCGAAGATGACTCGCGCGATGCTGTTGCGGACCTGGGCTAGGCGGTGGCCCAGAAGCTCGATCTCATGGGCCAGCTTCTCGCCGGAATCGCGGGACTGGAACTGCGGATCGGTCAGTGACAACGCGGCGTTCTCCCAATGGGGGCGGACGATTTCTTCTTGGCCGAGAGACGTGGGACGGATCGAGGAGCGATGCCCAAGCAGACTGCGCCGGTAAGCAAGATGGAGGCGGACGCGCCCGCCGACCAGCCTTCGAAGGAGCGGAGGTTGATCGACTGCGGCGATCTCCACATGCGCATCGCTCGCGACGGAACCTGGTTTTACCATGGCTCTCCGATCGGCCGCAAACCGCTGGTGAAGCTGTTCGCGTCGGTCCTGCGGCGGGAGGCGAACGGCGAATACTGGCTGGTGACCCCCGCCGAGCGCGGGCGGGTCGAGGTGGAGGACGCCCCCTTCGTCGCGGTCGAGCTTGCTGTCGAGGGGTCGGGCCGCGATCAGGTGCTGCGCTTCCGGACCAATCTCGACGAGTGGGCGGAAGCCGGGCCGGAGCGGCCGATCCGCGTCGAGCCAGGCGATGCGCGAGCGGGCCCGCGACCTTATGTGATGGTTCGGGACGGGCTCGCAGCGCTGATCGCCAGGCCCGTCTTCTACGAGCTGGTTGCGCTCGCGGAGCCGAAAGGCAAGGGCGCGCAAGAGATGGGGGTATGGAGCAAGGGAGCGTTCTTCCCGCTGTCGGCAGCGGACGGACCCGGCTGACGCGGCTCGCGGTCGAGGCGCGGCTGCGCTGCGCACCGCAGCTGGGGCGCCGGACCGCGCCCGACGGCCCCGACGAACTCGGGCTGCGCGGGGACCACAACCTCAATCCCGATTTCCGGCTGGACGGCCCCTTCGCGCCCGCCGCCGTGCTGGTGCCGCTGATCGAGCGCGCCGACGGCATCACGGTGCTGCTCACCTTGCGCACGCCGCACCTCCATGCCCATGCCGGGCAGGTCTCGTTTCCCGGCGGGCGGATCGATCCGGCAGATGAGAACGCGATCGCCGCCGCCCTGCGCGAGGCGGAGGAGGAGGTCGGCATCCCGCGCGACCGGGTCGACGTGATCGGCCGGCTGGACACCTATTGGACGCGCACGGGCTTCGAGATCGTGCCCGTGGTCGGCTTCGTCGATCCGGCGGTCGAGCCGCGGCCGGACCCGTTCGAGGTGGCGGACATCTTCGAGGTGCCGCTGGACTTCCTGGCCGACGAGGCGAACCATCAGCGGCATTCGCGCGAGTTCCAGGGCAAGCTTCGCCACTTCTACGCCATGCTCTGGGACCAGCGCACGATCTGGGGAGCCACCGCCGGAATGCTGGTCAACCTGGCCGAAGTGCTGCGGGAGGCGGGGTGAGAGTAGCTCTGACCGTGCTCCTGCCGCTGCTCCTGCCGAGCGTCCTCTACTTCGGATACATGGCCTTGGCGCGGGAGGGCTCGCCCGATGCGCAGTCCGTGCCCTGGTTCTGGCTCGGCGGCGCGGGACTTCTGCTGGCCCTCATCGCCCTGGTTCTGGTGTCGAGCCTGGAAGGGGCCGAGCCGGGGGCCGTCTATCACCCGGCGCGCGAAGTGGACGGGCGCATCGAGCCCGGCTATTTCGGGCCGGAGAAAGAGCAGCCGGCAGAGTGAACCTCGCGCCCGGAGACCGGCTGGCGCCGCAGCCCTGGATGGTGGCGCCGGAGACGAGGGCGGTGCTTGCCGCGCTCGGAGCCGGCGGGGCGGAACTGCGCTTCGTCGGCGGCTGCGTGCGCGACGCCGTGCTGGGCCGCCCGATCGGGGATGTCGACATCGCCACGCCGGAGCCGCCGGACCTCGTGATGGCGCGGCTGGCCGAGGCCGGCCTCAAGGCGATCCCGACCGGCATCGATCACGGCACGGTGACGGCGGTCGCGAACGGGCATCCCTTCGAGATCACCACGCTGCGCCGTGACGTCGAGACCTACGGCCGGCATGCGCGGATCGCCTTCACCGACGACTGGCGCGAGGACGCGGCGCGGCGCGACCTCACCTTTAACGCGCTCTCCTGTACGCCCGCGGGCGTGCTCTTCGATTATTTCGGCGGGCTCAAGGATCTGGCGGAGGGGCGCGTGCGCTTCGTCGGCGACGCCCGTCGCCGTATCGCCGAGGATCGCCTGAGGCTGCTGCGCTTCTTCCGTTTCCTCGCCTGGTACGGACGTGCCGGACCCGACCCGGAGGGGCTCGCCGCGGCAATCGAAGCCGCGCCCGAGCTGCACCAGCTCTCGGGCGAGCGCATCCAGGCCGAGATGCTGAAGCTGCTCGCCGCGCCCGATCCGGTCCCGGTGCTGGAGCTGATGGCGCAGGGCGGCGTGCTCGGGCACGCGCTGCCTGCGGACGTGCGGCTTGAGCGGCTGGCGGCCATCGTCGCCATCGAGCGGCTGGCTGGGCTGGCGCCCGATCCGGTTTGCCGCCTCGGCGCGCTCCTCGCGCCCGATCCCGAGGGGGCGGAGCGGGTGGCCGAGCGCTGGCGGCTCTCCAACGCCGATCGCGACCGGCTCATCGCTATCGCCGCGCCCGAGCCCATCCTCCGGCCCGACATGCCGCCCCATCCGCAGCGTCTCTGCCTTTACCGCCTCGGGCCGCTGCGGTGGATGGACCGGGTGCTGGTGAGCTGGGCCGAGGCGCTGGCCCAAAGCCCTGCGGGTGAAGCGGGGGCCTGGCTCGATCTTCTGCGCCTGCCCGAGCGCTGGCGCCCGCCGGAGCTGCCGGTGAAAGGCCGCGACCTCCTGCGGCTCGGCTTGAAGCCGGGCCCTGAGGTGGGGGCGCTCATGGTCGAGCTGGAGGCCTGGTGGATCGACCAGGACTTCGCGCCCGACCGCCAGGCGTGCCTGGACTGGGTGGCAGAGCGCGTTCGACCACCGCGTCCTTAGACCCGCCGCCACCCGGCGAGCACTGCCGGATCATCCTTTCTGCAGTTCCAGCGGAAAGTCGGCGGACATGGCCGACGCTCCGCCATCCACATGTATGAGCTGGCCGGTGACGAATGCGGCCTCCTCCGAGCAGAGCAGCGCCGTGACCGCGCCGACATCGGCAGGCGTCGTGAGCCGGCGCATCGGAACCCATCCGGCTTGCGCCCAGCCCTTGATCATCTCCAGGACTGCCGGCGGCAGCGTATTGAACACGCTGTCGTCTGTCGCACCTGGACTGATCATGTTGACGGTGATGCCGCGCGGCGCCAGCGCGACGGCGAAATAGCGGCAGAGCGATTCCATGGCCGCCTTTGCCGAACCCATGGCCACCCATGGCTGCCAGCTGCCGGTCCGTCCTCCGGGAGCGTAGGTCACGGCCAGGATGCGTCCGCCGTCCCGCATCATCGGGACCGCCTCGCGCACGCTGACCAGCATTGCAAGGGCTTGCGAATCCAGGGCCTTGTGCCAGTTCTCCAGCGAGATCTCGAACGGAGGCTGGTAGAAATGCTCGACATCCGGGCGCGCATTGCTGACCAGAATATCGAGCGATCCAAACGCCTCTTTCACCTCGGCGAACATGCGTGCGATGTCATCGGGCCGCATCACGTCCGCCTGGAATAAGGTGACTTCAGCGCCACGATCGCGCACCGCGGCGGCGGTCTGCTCCGCAGCGGAGCGGTTCTTGTGGTAGTGAACGGCAATTCTGTGGACGCCGCACTCGGCGAGCTTAAGAGCGATGCCGCGGCCGATGCCGCGCGAACTTCCGGTGATGAGCGCCGATTTGCTGTTGAGGGTCAGCATAGCGTTTCCTCCTCGCTATCGAGACAAGATCGCCGCGTCGGAGGTGTGAGCTGGGGTAGGTTACACGAGATTGAGCATCCCGCATTGGGTGTAACCCTCGTACGCCAGAACGGCGAATCTTGCAATTCCAATTTGTCCGGGAATAACTGT
>JAREAF010000350.1 GCA_029240475.1 Rhodospirillales bacterium
AGCGCAGCATCTCGATGAGCGGCGCGAGCGGATTGAGCAGCGCCAGGGCCGTTCGCCAGCCATCCGGAACCGAGGAGAGCGGGTAGATGATGGGCGTGGCGAACAGCCAAAGCTGGATGAGGAACGGCGTGGCGACCGAGAGATCCCGGTACTTGGCCGTGCTGCTCGCGATCAAGAGGCCGACGGCCAGCGACAGCATCGCGATCAGCGGCAGCGCCAGCGGCAGCGCGAGAACCCGCCAGCCGGGGCCGGGCTCGCCCGTCACGATCAGCAGCACGGCCAGCAGCGCAAGCTGGAGCGCCACTGCGAAGAGGCCGGAGCAGACCGTGGCGAGCGGCATCACCAGCCGCGGGAACCAGACCCGCGAGAACAGGAAGGCATTGTTGATGAAGGTGCCCGCCACGGAGCCGACGATCTGCGATGCGTAGCTCCAGCCGATCAGGCCCGAGAAATAGAACAGCACCGCCGGCCGACCCTCGGTCGGCAGGCTGGCGAACAGCTTGAAGATCAGCGTGAACATCCCGGTCAGCGCCAGCGGCTGCAGCAGCATCCAGATCGGACCCAGCAACGTCTGCCGGTAGCGCACGGTGAAGTCGCGCCGGATCAGAAGGATCAGCAGGTCGCGGAAGCGCCAGATCAGGCGCGGATCGGGCAGGCTCCAGGCCCGGCTCGGCTGGATCACCGTCACCTGCTCTGGCGGCATGCTCTGATGCTCCTTCAGGGCAGGCGCTGCAGAAGCTCGTCGCCGCTCCAGGCGCCGACCGAGAGGCGCGGCAGGGCGTAGCGCGGGCTGTCCGCCCGCACCGGCTCGGGCATCGTCGAGCAGGCGAAACGGAAGCCGGCCCTGCGCACCTCCTCGCAAGATTCGGGGTCCAAATCGCCGAACGGGTAGGCGAAGCCGAGGACCGGCTGGCCCAGCATCTCTTCGCAGGCGCGCCGGCTGCCGGCGATCTCCGCGGCTTTCTCGAAGCGGTTCAGCTCCGGCAGGGGCGCATGGCTGATGCTGTGCGCGCCGATCGAAAAGAAGCCGCTGCGGGCCAGTCCGCGGACCTCCTCGGCCGTCATCGCGCGGTCGCGCTCCCGGTCGGGCGCGATCCCGGCCCACCGTTCGATGGCGGCAAGCTCTTCCTCGCGATCGCCGGGGCGCAGCCTGCGCAGCCGCCGCCACAACGCCATGTGCAGCTGCTGCCGATCCGCTCCTGCCGCCGGCTCCCATGTGAAGCGGTCCCGGCCCGCGCCAAGCGCGAGCGCGGCGGCAAGCCGCTCCGGCCGGAACACCGCCTCGGACAGCCGATCCCACCAGAAGCCGGCGCCGCCCAGCGCGCCGGTGGTCACGAACATCGTCGCCGGGCAGTCGAAGCGCTGCATCGCGGGCACGGCCTCATGCAGCAGGTCGGCATAGCCGTCGTCGAAGGTGATCGCGATCCAATTGGCCCGCGCGCGGCCGCGCTCCAGCTCCTCGGCCAGGCGTGTGAGGGGCACGACGCGGCGGGTGCGCGAGAGCACCTCCATCTGCTCGGCGAAGAGGTCGGGCGGAACCGCGAGCGCCCACGGGTCGTGCGCGATGCGGGCGACGCGGTGATAGAGAAGGATGGCCGGCCGGTTGCGGCCGGTCCATCTGCGCAGCTTGCGGGCAAGCGGGCGCAACCTCCTCATGCCGCGGGACCTTCGGCCCTGACGGCGCGGGCCGCGACGATCACGGGATATCGCGGATCATTGGCGTCGATCTCCGCTTGCGTCAGCTCCTCGGCCGCAAGCCCATAGAGGAAAGACGCCGCGGCGAGCACGTTGCCGTGGCTTTCCACGGCCAGGTTCGCGCTCCCGAAGCGCTCTGCCAGGAGCTGCTGCAGGGACAGCGGCGTCAGCGACCAATGCCAGCTCGGACCCCATTCGCCCCGGTCAACGCTGCTCACGCCCGGCACCGTGACCAACAAGATGCCCCCGGGAACCAGCATGCGGTGCAGGGTGGCGACGGCTTTGCGGAGATCGAACAGCAGATGAAGCGTCTGCGTCAGCACGATGCAGTCGAAGGCCGCCTCCGGCAGGCCGGCTCCGTCCGACAGGTCGCCGATGAGCGTAGCGTGCGGGTTGCTGTCGTCGACATGCAGCACGTCGCTGCGCATCACCGCCGCTCCGCCGAAGCGCAGGGTGTAGGAATTGTCGCCCACCTCCAGCACCCGGCCCCGGATCCGGCCGGCATTCCTGGAGAGGAAACCCTCGATATAGACGCGATCGACCGGGGTGCCCCGGTCGAAGCCGAACCATTGGCTGAGCGGCGCCGTGCGGCGCAGATCGCCGAAGCGGACTTGGCCCGGACGAGGCGGCTGCCGGCCGGCGGCGCGCCGCAACGCCGCGGTCGCGAGCCGCACCGCCAAAGCGCGCGGTCCCTGCGCCAACAAGTGACGGACCCGACCTTCCGCCATTCTCTCCAGCCGCACGTCCGCCCTTTCCTCGATGCCGCTCCGCAGGCCGCGCCAGGAGCAAGCGGCGGCGGCCCGCCCGCAGAAGCTAGCGCGCCCGGCGCGCCGGGCCATGGCTCAGTCGGGCTAGCGGCCCGCCAGCCCCACGCTCATCCCGCGTGCCCGCGGAGCCCGGAATGCCGCGCATAATAGGAAAGGCCCGCGCAATAGCCCTGCAGGGCAGGGCCGAACATGGCCGAATGCGGCCGGCGTCCGTGCCACAGGCGGCTCCAGCCGAGCTTCAGGAACAGCATCGGCAGATCGAGCGCGACGCGCCTCAGATCGGCGCGCCGGCCGTGCCGCTCCAATTGGATCAGCAGCGCGGCGACGTGGCCGGAGACACGGGCGCGCACCTGGTCGGCGAGCTGGTCCAGCTCGCGCCGATGCTTGTGATAAGCGACCGAAGCGGGCTCGTAGCGGCAGGAGAACCCCTTGGCCAGAAGGCGGCACCACAGCTCCGCCTCGCCCGACCCGCCGGCAGCGCCGGCCTCCAGGCGCTCGTCGAAGCCGCCGACCTCCTGAAAGGCGCGGCGGCGGAAAGCCATGCTGCCGCCGCTGCCGATCTCCCAAACGGGCGCGGCGCGGCCGGCTTGCCCTTGCAGGAACTCGGCGTCGAAGCTCCGCGCGCGGTAGCCTTGGCCGAAGCTCCAGGCGCGCTCGCAGACATATTGCGCCTCCGATTCGATCTCGAAGGGCAGGATCAGCCCGGCGACCGCCAGCGCCCCGCCCTGTTCCAGCGGCTGCACCAGCCG
This sequence comes from Rhodospirillales bacterium, assembly GCA_029240475.1. Taxonomy (GTDB): domain Bacteria; phylum Pseudomonadota; class Alphaproteobacteria; order JAREAF01; family JAREAF01; genus JAREAF01. Next base: position 3,212 of record JAREAF010000350.1, read on the forward strand.
CTCGAGCCAAAGCGGGTGGTGGCGGACGTCGTCGTCGGTGAAGGCGATCAGGTCGTGCCGTGCCGCGCGGATGCCGGTGTTGCGGGCCGCGGCGAGGCCCAACGGCTGCTGGCGGCGATAGACTGTGCGGGGCCGCTCGGCGGCAACGCGGCGCGTGGTCGGCCCCGCCGAGCCGTCATCGACCACCACGATCTCTTCGGGAGGCAGCCGCTGCGCGAGCAGGGAGTCGAGGCAGCCCGCCAGCTCCTGGGGGCGATCGCGGGTGCACACGATCACCGACACCGGCCCGGAGCGGCCGGAGATCGCGGAGCGCTCCTCCGCCAGCGTTATGACATCGTCCTCGACGGCCGTCTCGGCGAGCGCCGCGATCCGCTCGGGCGAGCAGCGGTGGCTTTCCACGAAGACGTGGCCGACCGGAACGTCGCGCCACCAGAACACCACCATGCTGCGGTGAAACGGCCCGGGCTCGATGCGGTCGGGAAACGGGACGGCAAGGTCGATATGAAGGACGCCCCGCCCGCTCCGGGAGGGATTGCGGCCCAGCGGCAGCAAGGCCTCGGTGCCGGTTTGGGCCATGATGGGCAGCGGCGGCGCGATCACGGCCGGCGCTCCCACAGCGGCCGGATCGCGCCTCGCTCAGCGCGCAGGCCGGCGCGGCGGCTGCCGATCGGCTGGCCCAGTACCCCCATGGCCCCGAAAGATCCCCCTTTGAGCGCGCCAAGGCTTACCTTGCGCGTTCCCGTGATCCTAGGTCAGCGGCGCACCCGCCGGCGGTACGATTCGGTCGCAGTCGATAGGCCGGAACGGCTACCCGGACTGGGGCCGGGGATTACCCCCAATGTGCCGGCCTCGCGTGTTCCGCCACGCATCGGCGGACGGGCGGGGGCGCCCACGCCCCTCGGTCAATAGGGGCGGCCGTCCTTGTGCAAGAAGCGAAAGGCGCCGTCCCGGACCTCGCCCTTCATGTCGATGTCCGAGTACTCGGCATATTCCTTCACCGAGCGCGTGCCGACCTCGAGCAGCTGGGCCGGAGCCTGGCTGCGATTGATCAGATGGTGCCCGTCGGGCCTTCCGGCCGGGAAGCCAGCCGCCATGCCCGCCCGCAGCGTCTGCTCGCCTGCGTCGGTGACGAGCACGACCTCGCCTTCGAGCACATAGACGAACTCGTCCTCCTCGGCATGCCAGTGGCGCTGCGAGGACCAGGCGCCGGGCGGCAGCGTGAGCAGGTTGACGCCGA
>JAREAF010000026.1 GCA_029240475.1 Rhodospirillales bacterium
AGCTTGCGCCCGGTGGGATTGATGCGCTCGCCGATGATGCAGAAGGGGCGCTCGAAGCCGATCACCACCTCTCGGGTGGCGGAGCTGACGACGGTGTCGGTCATGGGCGCTGTCCCCACCTGGTTGCGAAGATGACGGTGCCGGCAGGAGCCGGCACCGAGTGAGCCGGCCGCGAGGTGAGGCGCCTTCCCGGCATGCCCAGCAGGCAAGCCGATCCCACGCCCTCAGGAGAGGCCGGGGCGACGAGAGGGCGCGCCCCTTCCTCGCAGCCGGCTTGCAAAAGGCGATCGAGCGAAGCGGTCTGATCGGCGCTGGTGCCGGCAATCAGATCGGCCGTGCGAAGCGCATCCGAGAGATGGGACGCATCGTCGATCTCGATCTCGCGATAGCGAATGAGCCCGTCCGCAAGCTTGCGCAATCCCCCGGCGGCACCGGCTCTCCGGGACAGCAGGAATATCCCTGCCGCGCTTCGCGCCTCATCGCGGGCGCGCGTTGCGCCGCGCAGGAAAGCGGGCCCGCGGCAGCCGTCGCCTGCGATCTGGACGGCTACGCCGTCGGCTCCGCCGGCGAGAAGCGCCGAGACCTGCAGGGCCGACGCATCCTCGATTTCCTGGGGCGTGGCTTCCCAGCCGAGATCGCGCACCGTGCCGAGCACGAAACGGCGCCTGCCCTCGCCCGGCAGAGCATCAACCGACGACGAGGCGAGCTGCGCCGCTACGTAGTTGATCGCGAAGGCGTCTTCCTGGAGTCCGAAACGCCGCAGTTCGAGAGGCGAAGCCTGGTCCGTGTTGGTGCGGACCAGATCGGCTCCAGCCCTGAGCTGCCCTTCGTGCAGGGCGCGGACCAGCTTGGCGCGCGTCAGGCTGAGCACCGCGACGCAGCCCTCGGCGCCGAACAGATCGCGCGCAATGTCTACGACGACCGTCCGGAGCTGTCTCTCGAGGGGCGCATCCGCCAGCAACACATGACGGCCGATCGCTTCGGCAAGCATACGCATCATGCGGCCTCCTCCGCGGCGGGCGCGCTTGGGCTCAGGCCGAGGCTGCGGCATATGGCATGCGTCAGCGCGGCGCGATTGAGGGTGTAGAAGTGAAAGGCCTCTACGCCTTCCGCCCGCAGCCGGCCGCACAGCTCGCCGGCCGTAGTCGCGGCCAGGAGCAGGCTGGTTTCCGCATCGCCATCGAGCCCCTCGAAGCGCACCGCGAGCCAGGAGGGCACACTGGCGCGGCAGCGGCGGCTGAACTCGACCACTTTGGGGAAATCGAAGATCGGAAGCACGCCCGGCACGATCGGCCTGTTTATTCCGGCGGCCAAGGCGCGATCGCGGAATCGCAGGAAGCATTCGGGCTCGAAGAAGAATTGGGTGATGGCCCGCGCCGCACCGGCATCGAGCTTGCGCTTCAGATTGTCGAGGTCGGCGGCAGGCGAGACCGCCTGAGGGTGGCACTCCGGATAGGCGGCGACGGAAATGTCGAAATCGGCGATGCGACGCAGGGCGCCGACGAACTCGGCGGTGCTCTGATAGCCCTGCGGATGGGGCACGAAGGCGGTGGCATGGCCCGGCGCATCGCCGCGCAGGGCGACGAGTTGCTTCAACCCTGCGGCGGCCCAGCCGCGCACCAGCTCGTCGAGTTCACTTCGCGAGGCGCCGGCGCAGGTCAGGTGCGCGGCGATGGAGATGTCGCCCCGGCGCAGCAGGGCGCGGACGACGCGATCGTTGCGCTCGCGCGCGGAACCGCCTGCGCCGTAGGTCAGCGAGACGAAATCGGGGCCGAGCGGGGCCAGCCGGTCGATGCCGTCCCAGAACTGCGCTTCCGCTTTGGGCTGGGCGGGCGGGAAGAATTCGAAGGAAACGGACGGTGCAAGCCTCATGGCTTCTACCCTGCGGTTTGGGCAGCCGTGCTGGACGCGGCGGCATTTGCCGGCCGGGTTCCGTGCCATAGCACGACGGTGAGCGGCTCGCCCTCGAGACGCTCGGGCGCGCTCGGCACCAGTCCCGCCTCGGTCAAGAAGGTCTCGATCCGGCTGTCGGCAAAGCCGAGCCAGCGGTGGGCGTGCTGCTCGCGGAGCTCCTCGCGACGGTGTGGCGCAAAGTCGACGATGATGAGCCGCCCGCCCGGGCGCAGCACGCGCGCGGCCTCGGCGATGGCGCCGGCCGGGTCCTCGGCATAGTGCAGCACCATGTGGAAGGTCACGGCGTCGGCCGTAGCGCCCGCGAAGGGCAGGTGCATCATGTCGGCCTGCCGCACCTGGCAATGGCGAAGACCCGCCCGATGGATGTTCGCGCGGGCGACGAGCAGCATGTCGCGCGAGCGATCTATGCCAATGGCGGCTTCGACCTCATCCCCGAGCACCTGCAACACATGGCCGGTGCCGGTCCCGATATCGAGCAGGTCGCGCGCCGGCGCGCGGGCGAACAGCCGTTTCAAGGCCGCATCGACCCGCGCCTGGTCTATATGAAGGGCGCGAATGCGGTCCCAATCCGTCGCATGCCGATGGAAATACGCCGCGGCCTTGACCGCCCAGGCCTGCTTGACGGCGTCCAGCCGCTCCAGGTCAAGCCCGAGCACAGGGTCATCCTCGGGCATCAGATCGACCAGCAGGCGGGCGAGGTCGCCCGCGGCCGAGGCGCCGTCGGCGAGCCGGTAATAGGCCCAGCTGCCCTCCTGATGCCGTTCCAGCAGTCCGGCTTCGACCAGCAGCTTGAGATGGCGAGACACGCGGGGCTGGCTCTGGCCGAGGATCTCGGAGAGGTCGCTGACGGTCAGCTCGGCATGGGCGCAGAGCCCGACGATGCGCAGCCGGGTCCGCTCCGCCGCCGCTCGCAACCCTTGAAGAAGCTCGTCCATCGAGGCTCCCGTGCAGCGTCAGGACATAAACATATCTTTATGTCTTTGCCGAAGGCAAGCGGCGCGTCGGAGGTAGGCCGGAGGCGGCCCCATGCCCAGGCTCAGATCGCGCGCCGGGAGTTTGATTTTCCGGGCTCCGCGGATAGGGTCCGCGAGAGCCCTTCTCCCAGATTTCGAGGAGCAAGATGTATGCGCTTCGCCAATGGTCGGTACGGCACGCCCGCGGCTTGGAGCGCCTCTACGCCGGCTTGGAGCGCGTGCTGGTCGGTCTTCGTCCGCTGTTCGCCCGGATCGGCTATGAGCGCCTCGAGCCACCGGTCGCCGCCATGGAGCGCGGCGCGAAAGGCCTGCTCTTCGACTGCCGGATGTGCGGCCAATGCATTCTCAGCGATACAGGAATGTCCTGCCCGATGAACTGCCCGAAGAGCCTGCGCAATGGGCCTTGCGGCGGCGTGCGCCCGAATGGCCATTGCGAGGTGAAGCCGGAGATGAGGTGCGTCTGGGTGGCCGCCTGGGAGGGGGCGCAGCGCATGAACGGGGGCACGACCATTCTCGACCTGCAGCCGCCGGTCGACCATCGCCTCTGGGGGCGTTCATCCTGGCTGCGCGTGGCCCGGGAGAAGGGGGTGCCGGGGCGCCCGCCCGCCCATGGTTGAACGCCGCGACCTCGACCTGCTGCACGATCCCGGAGCTCCTCTGCCGTCGCTGCCCGGCCATTCCTCGCGCGGCCGGCTGGAGCGCGTGCTGCGCGACGGCAAATTCGCCGTGACCGCCGAGTTGAACCCGCCGGACTCCGCAGATCCGGAGGAGGTCTACGAACGCGCGCTGGTGCTCTCGGAGGTCTGCGATGCCATCAACGCGACCGATGCCTCGGGCGCGAATACGCATATGTCCAGCGTCGGCATCTCCAGCCTGCTCACCCGGGCGGGCTATGCCGTGGTCATGCAGATCTCCTGCCGCGACCGCAACCGCATCGCCATCCAGGGCGACGTGCTCGGCGCTGCGGCGATGGGCGTCGCAAATATCCTATGCCTCACCGGCGATGGGGTGCAGGCGGGCGATCAGCCGGCGGCAAAACCGGTCTTCGATCTGGACAGCATCTCGCTGCTCGAGACCATTCGCACCATGCGTGACGAGAGCCGCTTCCTTTCGGGCCGCAAGATCACCAGGCCGCCGCAGGTCTTCCTCGGCGCAGCCGCCAACCCGTTCGCCCCGCCTTACGAGTACCGCGCTCTTCATATGGGAAAGAAGATCTCGGCCGGTGCGCAGTTCATCCAGACGCAATACTGTTTCGATCTGCCGCTGTTCGAGCGCTTCATGGACAGGGTGCGCGCGCTCGGACTTCACGAGAAATGCTTTATCCTCGCCGGGGTCGGCCCACTTGCGTCCGCTCGCGCGGCCAGATGGATGCGCAGCAATGTGCCCGGCATCCATATTCCCGATGCGGTGATCGGGCGCCTGGAAGGCGCCAACAACCAGAAAGCCGAGGGCAAGCGGCTTTGCATCGAGCTAATCCAGCAGATTCGCGAGATCAAGGGCGTTGCCGGCGTCCATGTCATGGCGTACCGCCAGGAGGAGCTGGTCTCGGAGATCATCACACAATCCGGTATCATGGAGGCGCGGCAGGCGCGCGAGCGAACCTCGGCGGCGCCCAGGCTGTCCCGCTATCGACCAAGCGAAACCAACAGGTGAATAGCCATGACCGCAACCCGGCTCTTTGAGGTTCTGGGACTCGCCAAGGATGCCGCTACCGGAGGCGACCTCGCCGTCCGCTCGCCCGTGGACGGGGCGGAGCTCGGCCGGGTGCGCACGGCCTCCTTGCGCGATCTCGATGCGATGATCGCCCGCGCCGTGACCGCGTTCCAGACCTGGCGCACCGTCCCCGCGCCTCGCCGCGGCGAGCTCATCCGTCTCTTCGGGGAGGAGCTGCGCGCGCATAAATCCGAGCTTGGCGAGCTGGTCACGCTCGAGACCGGCAAGATTCGCGAGGAGGGCAAGGGCGAAGTCCAGGAGATGATCGACATCTGCGACTTCGCGCTTGGCCTCTCGCGCCAGCTCTACGGCCTCACCATCGCCTCGGAGCGGCCCGGCCACCGCATGATGGAGACCTGGCATCCGCTCGGCGTCGTGGGCGTGATCAGCGCCTTCAACTTCCCGGTCGCGGTCTGGTCCTGGAACTTCGCGCTCGCCATCGTCTGCGGCGATCCGGTGGTGTGGAAGCCGTCGGAGAAGACGCCGCTGACCGCGCTCGCCTGCCAGGCGCTGTTCCGCCGCGCGCTAAAGAAATTCGGCGATGCGCCGAACGGATTGCTGGAGGTCGCGATCGGCGGCCGCGACATTGGCGAGATGCTGGTGGACGACCGCCGCGTGGCGCTGGTCAGCGCGACCGGATCGACCCGCATGGGCCGCGAGGTGGCGCCGCGCGTCGCCCGCCGGTTCGGGAAATGCCTGCTGGAGCTCGGCGGCAACAACGGGATGATCGTCGCGCCCTCGGCCGATCTCGAGCTCGCGGTGCGCGCGATCCTCTTCAGCGCGGTCGGCACGGCGGGGCAGCGCTGCACCAGCCTGCGCCGCCTCATCGTGCAGGAGCGGATCTATGACGCGCTGCTGCCGCGCCTCAAGCGCGCGTACGAGTCGGTGAAGATCGGCAATCCCCTGGAGGCGGGCGTGCTGGTCGGGCCGCTGATCGATGAGAACTCCTTCGCCGGCATGCAGCGCGCGCTCGACCGCGCCAAGGCCGATGGCGGGCAGGTGTTCGGCGGCCGGCGCGTCCTGGAGAACGTCTTCCCGAATGCCTTCTATGTGCAGCCGGCGATCGCCGAGATGCCCGGCCAGACCGAGATCGTCAAGGCGGAGACTTTCGCCCCCATCCTCTACGCCATGCGCTATCGCGATTTCGCGGAGGCGATGGCGATGCACAACGACGTGCCGCAGGGGCTCTCCTCCTGCATCTTCACCACCGACGTGCGCGAGGCCGAAGCGTTCCTCGCGCCGGACGGCAGCGACTGCGGGATCGCCAATGTGAATATCGGGCCGAGCGGCGCGGAGATCGGCGGCGCCTTCGGCGGCGAGAAGGAGACCGGCGGCGGTCGCGAATCGGGATCGGACGCCTGGAAGGCCTATATGCGCCGCGCGACCAACACCATCAACTATTCCAACAAGCTGCCGCTGGCGCAGGGCATCGAGTTCGAGCCCATGGCCTGACAGCGCGGAGCTGAAGACGAGGGGGGACCAATGCCGGAAGGGCTGCCGGCGGCGGGAGCCGGCGCGCGCACCCTGTGGCCGCTGCCGCAGGGGCTGACATTTCTCAATCATGGCAGCTTCGGCTTGACGCCGAAGCCGGTGTTGCAGGCTCAGGCACGGCTCAAGCACGAGATGGAGCGCGACCCGCCGCGCTTCTTCGACCACCACAAGCTGATGCCGCGGCTGGCCGACGCGCGCGCGGCGGCCGCCGAGGCGCTCGGTGCCGCCCCTCAGGATCTGGTCTTGGTCGACAATGCGACCACGGGCGTCAACGCCGTGCTGCAGTCGCTCGCCTTTCCGCCGGGCGCGGAGGTCGTCTCGACCGACCAGGTCTATCCCGCGGTGCGCAACGCGCTGCGCCATCGGCTGGAGCCCGTTGGGGGCCGGCTCATCGAGGCGGCGCTGCCCTGGCCGGTCGCGAGCGATGACGCGATCGTCGCGGCCGTGGAGCGGGCGCTGACGCCGCGCACCGTGCTGGCGGCCTTCGACCTGATCGCCTCGCGCAGCGCGGTCCGGCTCCCGGTCGAGCGCCTGGCCGCGCTCTGCCGGGGGCTGGGCATCCCGGCGCTGGTGGACGCCGCGCATGGGCCGGGGCAGACGCCGCTCGACATCCCGGCGCTGGGAGCCGACTGGGTCGCGGGCAATCTGCACAAATGGTATTTCGCGCCGCGCGGCTGCGCGCTGCTGTGGGTGCGGCCGGACCGCGCGGCGGCGCTGCATCCGACCGTGATCAGCCACGGCTATGGCGGCGGGCTCGCGGCGGAGTTCGGCTGGACCGGCACCCGCGACGTGACGCCATTCCTCTCCGTGCCGGCGGCGCTGTCCTTCCATCGCGCGCTGGGCGGCCCGGCGCTGATGGAGCGCAACCGAGCGCTCGCGGCCGAAGCCGCGGCGCTGCTCTCTCATGCGTGGCGGACGGAAGCGGCCGGATCGCCCGATCAGCGCAATGCCATGGCCTCGGTGCGCGTGCCCGGTTCCGAACGATTCGCGACGGAAGAGGCCGCGCGGCTCCTGCATGATCGCCTGTTGCGGCGGCACCGCATCCAGGTCCCGGTCTTCCCCTTCGCCGGCGCGCTATGGCTGCGCATCTCGGCGCAGGCCTATAACGAGCTGGGAGAATATTCCCGCCTGGCCGATGCCGTGCTTGCCGAAGCGCCGAAGCTGGACAGGCCGGCGCGGAGCCGCTAGGGCTGTCGCGCCGCGCTAGGGAGACCCGAATGCCCAAGAAGCAGAACCCGCTGAACCTCAACCCGCTGCAGCTGAAGACGCTGACCCTGCTGCAGGAGCTGGCGCGCCATCCGGGGCATGCCTCGCCGGGGGCCGAGCCGGGCGAGGTGATCGTCTCCAACCTGCCCCACCCGCACGGCAATCACTTGCATGTCGGGCCCTATCTGGTGAACGCCAAGGATGCGAGCGGCCTTGCCAACGAGAGCGCGTGGAAGGCGCTGGAGCGCAAGGGGCTGGCGAAGGCGATGTATCCCTTCGCCATCCTTCTGACGGAGGCGGGGCTCTCGTACGAGACCGGCATGCGCGAGGCGATCCTGCACGGCTCGGATCACTGAAGCGGCGTCAGCCGCGCCAGCCGGCGGCGCGCAGCTCCCTCAAGATCCGCTCCCGGTCGGGCTGGCTGAACCGGGCGAGCAGCTCGTCGAAGCTGTTGGCGGTCTCGTTCAGTGCCTGCTCAAGAGCCGAGACCGCGGCCCGCGCCTCCTCGCCGCGCCCGAGCCGGCTGAGCCCACAGGCGAGCGCGGCCTGGCCCGAGGCCGATTCCGGGCGCATGGCCACCGCCTCGCGTGCGCGCTGGACCCCCTCCTCGCTCGCGCCGCTCAGATGATGCGCGAAGGCGAGGAGCTGCAGCCAGATGAAAGCCTGAGGGTCCTGCGGATTGAGCCGCAATCCGCGCTGCAGCGGCTCGACGGCCTGAGCCGCACGCCCGGCGAAGAGGCGCGACATCCCGAGCAGCAGCCAGCCCAGCGCGAAGCTGGGGCTGAGGTCGATCGCCTTCTGCGCCTCGGAGGCGGCGCGGTCGGGCTGGCCCATGGCGGCACTCATGATGCCGAGCGCGTAATGCGCATAAGGGTCGGTCTCGGCCAGCCGGGTCGCGCGCATGGCCGCCTGCCAGCCCTCGGCCGTGTCGGCGGCCGGGTTCTTGGACCAGCCATAGATGAGGATGCCGGCATCGGCCCGCGCGAGCCAGGTATGGCCTTCGGCCAGGGTCGGCGCGGTGGCGGTGGCGGCGCGGAACAGCTCGCGCGCGCGCAGATGGTCGCGTTCGGTCACTTGGTAGAAGTGCCACATGCCGCGGAAGATCTGGTCCCAGGCGCTCAGCTCCTGCGGCGATTTCTGCCGGGCGCGCAGGGTCTCGGTCCTCAGCATTTCCGGCTCGATCGCGCCGACCACGCGCGCCACGATCTCGTCCTGCACGGCGAACAGATCAGCCAGATCCCGGTCATAGCGCTCGGCCCAGAGATGCCGGCCGGTCTCGGCGTCGACGAGCTGCGCGGTCACGCGCACCCGCTCGCCCGACCGGCGCGAGCTGCCTTCGAGGATGTAGCGCACGCCCAGCTCGCGGCCGATCTGCTGCACGCCGAGGGCCTGTCCTTTGAAGGCGAAGCTCGAATTGCGCGCGATCACGAAGAACCAGCGGAACTTGGCGAGCGCGGTGATCAGGTCCTCGGTGAGCCCGTCGGCGAAATAATCCTGATCGGCGTCGCCGCTCATATTGGCGAAGGGCAGCACGGCGATGGAGGGTTTCTCCGGCACTGCGAGCGGGCCGGATTGCGCATCCGCTTTCGCCTCCGCCGCGTCGAGCGCCCAATCGACCAGATAGGCGCGCACCGGCCGGGCGATGTTCTTGACCGATTTCTCGCCCAGATAGGCGCAAGGGAAGGTGAGCTTGCCGGCGATCTGCTCCTGGACGGAAGCGGAGATCGAGATCTGCCCCGGCTCGCCCAGCGCCTGCAGCCGCGCGGCGATGTTGACGCCGTCGCCGTAAAGATCGCCGTCCCGCACCATGACGTCGCCCAGATTGATGCCGATGCGGAAGACCATCCTGCGGGCCCCGGGAAGATCGCCGTTGCGGCGGTCGATCCCGCGCTGCACCGCCACCGCGCAGCGGACCGCCTGCACCGCGCTCGCGAACTCGGCCATGATCCCGTCGCCCGCGACCGCGAAGATCCGCCCCTGATGCTCGGCGATGAGCACGGCCGCCACCTCCTGGTAAAGGGAGAGCGTCTTTAGCGTGCCCTCCTCGTCCTCGGACATGAGGCGGCTGTAGCCGGCCACGTCGGCGGCGAGGATCACGGCCAGCCGGCGGGGAACCTCCTGGCTGGTGTCGGTGCGCTCTGCCATGCCGATGAGGATAGTGGGAAGGGGCGGCGCGCCGCTGCGGAGCAAACGGGATAGCGCGCTTCGTTACCAGACGAAGGCGGGCGCGGCGACGTCCGGCCGCTCGCCCGAGCGCCCGCAGATTTCGGCGAGCAGCTTCGGATCGGGATGGTCCCCCGCGGCGATGCCCAGCTCCTCGGCATGGATGCCCCCGGTCACGAGCAGCGAGGGGATGCCGGCGCGCCGCGCGCCCGCGATGTCGGTGCGCAGCGAGTCCCCCACCGCCAGGACCCGGGCCGGATCGCCCCCGAGCTGCGGGAGCACGCGCCGATAGACGCTCTCATGCGGCTTCCCGTGATAGCGGACGGTCCCGCCCAGCTCCTCGTAGCGCAGCGCGAGCATTCCGGCGCAGATCTCGCGCAGGCCGCCGCGGATGACCTCGAGATCGGGATTGGCGCAGACCATCGGCAGCCCGCGCCGGGCCGCCGGCTCCAGCACCGGCTCGTAATCGGCGACCTCGCTCTGCGCCAGATGCGCGCCCGTGTTGAGCAGGAAGCTGGCCCTGGCGATGTCGGTGGTCTCGGCCAGATCGAGGCCCTCCAGCAGGCCGCGGTCGCGCTCGGGGCCGAGATGATAGGCGGCACGGCCGAGGCCGCGATGGAAAGCGTCCGGCCGTTCGGTCAGATGCAACCAGGTCTCCTCGCCCGAAGAGTGGATGATGTCGTAGAGCTCGGGAAGGATGCCGAGCTCGGCGCTGCGGCGCGCCACCTCCGAAGTGCGCCGCGGCGCGTTCGAGAGGATCGCAATGCGCTTGCCCTTCTCGCGCAGGCGGCGCATGCAGTCGATCGCGCCCGGATAGGCCGAAACCCCGTCATGCAGCACGCCCCAGAGATCGAGCACGAAGGCGTCGTACCGGTCCGCGAGCGCGGAAAGGCCGGGGACGATGGGGATGTCCGGATGGGGCATGAGGGGAAAGGCGGGGCAGGAGTGACTTGGCCGGCGCGTTCTAGTACGCGGCGGCCTCCGTCGTCGAGAGCGCTGTGAGCCCGCTCCCGACCGCCTCGCCCACCGAGCCGAATCCGTCGCGCTTCAGCAGCTCCGCGAGCTCGGCCTTGACGCGTCGGACGAGCCCCGGACCTTCATAGATCAGGGCGGTGTAGAGTTGTACCAGGCTCGCGCCGGCCCGGACCTTGGCATAGGCGTCGGCCCCGCTCGAGACGCCCCCCGCGCCGATAAGCACGAGCCGCCCGCGCGTCAGCCGCGCGAAATCGGCGAGCACGGCGGTGGAGAGGTCGAACAGCGGCCGGCCGCTCAAGCCCCCAGTCTCCGTGCGGTGCCGGCCGCGCAGCCCTGGGGGGCGGCTCACCGTCGTGTTGCCGACGATGAGCCCATCGATGGCCGCTTCGATCCCGATCTCCGCAATGGCCGCGCGCTCCTCCGCATCCAGATCGGGGGCGACTTTGAGGAGCAGCGGTGGGCGGGCCGGCGCCCGTCCGCGCGCTTCGGACAACCCTGCGAGGAGCCCGCGCAAGGGCTGCGCGGCCTGCAAGCCCCTCAGCCCCGGGGTGTTGGGCGAGGAGATGTTGACCACGAGGTAATCGGCGCGATCCGAGAACCGCAGGATCCCCGCCGCGTAATCGGCCGCGGCATCCTCGCTCTCCCGGTTCTTGCCGAGATTGACCCCGATCAGCGGTCCCTCGCGGCCGACCTGCGCGCGATAGCGGTCGAGGCGGCGCAGCACGGCGTCGTGCCCGGCGCTGTTGAACCCCATGCGGTTGATCACGGCCCGGTCCTCGGCCAGCCGGAACAGGCGCGGGCGGGCATTGCCGGGCTGCGGCCGGGGCGTGACGCTGCCGATCTCGATCGCGCCGAATCCGAGGCGCGCGAAACCGGCCAGCGCCACCCCATCCTTGTCCAGCCCGGCCGCGAGCCCGAGGGGGTTGGAAAGGGTCCGTCCCCACAGCGTCGCCTGCAGGCGCGGAGCGTCGTTGGGAGGCCCTCCTGGACCGAACAGCGACAGCGCGTGCAGCGCCAAGCGGTGCGCCGTCTCGGGCGGGAGGAGGCGGGCGATGCGCATGATTCCCGCAAAATTACCGGCTGGCCCCGTCATTGCAATTTGCAAATTGCGAGGCGGTGTGAAATGCATATTGCAATTCGCAAAACATACAGCATACGGTGGTAGGCAGGTTCGTAGCCTCCAAAAAGCGAATCGAATGCCGAATAAATGCCAAAAGACCCCGTTTCCTTAATCTTTTCCAGCGGGTTAGGGAACGAAACGCATAGGGTTCCTGGAGAAAAGGAACTCTAACAGAGTAACGGACGAACCTGGCACGGGGTTTGCGTGTTGAATAGGTGACAAGGTCACACATCAGGGGCGCAATAGAAATGAAAACCGCAGGACAGGAAAAGAGCAAAGCTTTGCAGATGGCGCTGGATGTCGTCGACGCGATCGGCGAGGCCGGGCTGGTCACCGTGCCCGCCAAGCCGACCGCGGCGATGCTCGCCTCGGGTGCGCGCGCAGGGGATGTGAGCGTCGAGTGCGCCTGGCGCATCTACCAAGCCATGATCAAGGCGAACGACTGACCCGACCCGACCCGACCTAGGGCAGATCGAAAGCCTCTGACGGTCGCCCGCCGGGCCGCTGGTTGCGGCTTCCGGCGGGGCCGTGCTAGACCGCGAGGAAGGCTGCGGCACGCGACCTTCCACGGAGTTCCGAATGCAGTTTCACTTCATCGGCGGTCGATGGGTGGAGGGGAATCCTCCGCTCATCACCGCCTATAGCCATGGCACCTGGATGGGCACCATCGTCTTCGACGGCGCGCGCGCCTTCGAGGGCGTGACGCCCGATCTCGACCGTCATTGCGCGCGCATGGTGCGCTCGGTCGAGGCGCTGGGCATGCGCTGCCCCTATGCGGCGGGCGAGCTGGTGGAACTGGCGCTGGAGGGCGTGCGGCGCTTTCCCAAGGAGAACGCGCTCTATATCCGGCCGATGGCCTGGTCGGAGGACGGGTTCATGGCGCCCGATCCGGACACGACCCAGTTCGTGCTCTCGGTCGTGGACTCCCCGCTGCCGAAGCCGAACGGGTTCAGCGCGTGCCTGTCCAGCTTCCGCAGGCCGGGACCGGAGGTGGCCCCGACCGAGGCCAAGGCCGCCTGCCACTACACCAATTCCGGGCGGGCCGAGCGCGAGGCCAAGGGCAAGGGCTTCGACAACGCCGTCATGCTCGACCCGATCGGCAATGTCGCCGAGTTCGCGACGGCGAACCTCTTCCTCGCCAAGGACGGCGTCGTGCACACTCCGGTGCCGAACAACACCTTCCTCAACGGCATCACCCGCCAGCGCGTGATCAAGCTCCTGCGCGGGGCGGGATACGAGGTGCATGAGCGCACCGTGAGCTTCCGCGACGTGCTCGAGGCCGACGAGGTCTTCTCGACCGGCAATTACGGCAAGGTGCTGCCGACCACCCGGATCGAGCAGCGGCACCTTCAGCCCGGTCCCGTCTACGCCAAGGCGCGCGAGCTCTATTGGGAGTTCGCTCACTCTGGCCCTACGGGCTCCTGACACGGGTGCGGCGTCGCGCGGGACGCGACGCCGCCGCCCCTGACCCGTACTTCTACTCCGCCGCCTGGCTGCGCCGCAGCCACTCGACCGGATGCGGCCCTTCGGTGTTGAGCCGGTATTCCTGGCCGCTCATCGCCTTCTTGTGCTCCTCGATCACCGCCTCGCTCGGGATGAAGCCGCCGGCGTTCACGGCACTCTGATACTGCCGATAGCGGTGGTCCTCCGGCAACTCGTCCATCGGCACGAAATCGGCCAGGTTCGCAGTCAGATTGACCTGATCGGCCAGCACCTGCCGCACATACTCCTTGTTCGACTGGAACAGCACCGGCTCGGGAATCTCGCGCGGCAGGAACTCGGCCGGGTCGCGCGCATCGACCTGCTTGACCAGCTCGCAGGCGAGGCGCAGATGCTCGATCTCCATGGCCAGATGCGTCTCCCACATCTGCTTGACGCGCGGATGCTCCTCCTGCTGCAGGAACGAGTAGTAGAGGTAGCATTCATTGTACTGGTGCGCGGCCTCCATGGCCGCCCAGCTCATGGTCGGGTCGAGCAGC
>JAREAF010000351.1 GCA_029240475.1 Rhodospirillales bacterium
CCCTGGGCGGTGGACGGCGTGCCGAAGGAGTTCGGGATGGAGCTGCTGCCCCCCGATCTCGGGCGCGTCGAGCACATCCTCATCAAGGCCATGGAGCGGGTGCCGGCGCTCGCCGAAGCCGGGATCAAGCGGGTCATCAACGGGCCCATCACCTTCACGCCCGACGCGGCGCCGCTGATCGGCCCGGCCTTCGGGCTCCGCGATGCATGGCTGTTGACCGGCTCCAGCATGGGCGTGATGGAAGGCGGCGGCGCGGGCCGGTTCCTCGCCGAGTGGATCGTCGGCGGCGAGCCGCCCATGGATGCGCTCGGCGTCGATCCGCGCCGGTTCGGCGGCTATGCGGACCGCGACTACCGCGTCGCCAAGGCGGTGGAATCCTTCGCCAACCAGTTCGCCATCCACTTCCCGTACGAGGAGCGCCCGGCCGGCCGGCCCAAGCGCACCAGCGCGATCCACGACGAGCTGGCGGCACGCGGCGCGGTGTTCGGCTTCGTCTATGGCTGGGAGCGGCCGAACTGGTTCGCCTCAGGCCCGCACCGGGAGGCGGCCCTGACCTTCCGCCGGCCCGGCTGGTTCGATGAGGTCGGCGCGGAGTGCCGCCTCGTCCGCGACCGGGTCGGCATCGCCGACATGTCGCCCTTATCCAAGTTCGAGGTCCAAGGGCGCGACGCCACGCGCTTCCTCGATGCCCTGGGGGCGAACCGGCCGCCCTCGCGGATAGGCGGCATGTGCCTCGATCACGCGCTGACGCCCAGCGGCGGCATCGCATCCGAGTTCACCGTCGCGCGGCTGGATGAGAATCGCATCTACCTGACCAGCGCGGCGGCCGCGCACCGGCACGATCTCGACCTGCTCCACGCCCGCGCGGCTGCGTTCTCCCACCTCTCGATCGAAGACCTCACGACCGATTTAGGCGTGCTTGCCGTCGCCGGTCCCGAGGCGCGGCGCCTGCTCTCCCGCCTCACCGCCGACCTGTCCAACGCCGCGTTCCCTTGGCTCAGCGCGCGCGAGATCGAGCTCGGCGGGGTGGCGGTCCGCGCGCTGCGCGTGTCCTATGCCGGCGAGCTTGGCTGGGAGCTGCATTGCCCCAGGCCGTCTCTGCGCCAAGTGTTCCGCGAGCTGATCCGGGCGGGCGAGGATCTGGGCGCGGGCCTGTTCGGCGCCTATGCGCTGAACGCGATGCGGCTCGAGAAAGGCTATCGCGGTTGGGGCGCCGACCTGTCGACCGAGCGCACCCCGATCGAGGCCGGCATGGAGAGCTTCATCCGAACCGAAGGGCGCGACTTCATCGGCCGTTCCGCCCTGCTGGCCACAGCGCCGCGGAGTCGGGAGATGCGCCTCAAGCTGCTCGAGATCCTGGGCGAGGGGCCGGACCCGTTCTACGCCCATCCTGTGATGAGTGAGGGGCAAGCGATGGGCCTCGTCACCTCGGGAGGCTTCGGGCACCGCACGGGGCGCAAGCTCGCGCTCGCCTATATCGATGCGGCGGCGCTCGCCTCCCGCTCGCCCCTGGAGGTGGAGATCCTGGGCGAACGCTGCCCGGCGCGTATACTCGATGCGCCGCCCTACGATCCGCAGAACCTCCGGCTCAAAAGCTGAGCGGCCGGCCCCGCCAGGGCCGACCGCCTCGCCGTCGCGCCGCTGGGCCGCTCGGGACTAGCTCTCGAGCCAGACCTGCTCGGCCATGCGCAGCCCGCCCATCTCGAAGGCCGGGCTTGGGGTGAAGCCGCGCACGCTGGCGTGCCCGGCATCGATGAAGTTGTTGAACATCGGGATGATCTCGCCGCTGTCGTCGACGATCATCTGCTGAAGGTCGTGGTACATCTGCTTGCGCTTGGCATCGTCCAGCTCGGCGCGGGCGGCGGTCAGGAGCTTGTCGAAATCCGGCCGCTTCCAGAAGGACTCGTTCCAGGGCGCATCGGACTGGTAGGCCACCGACAGCATCAGATCGGCGGTCGACCGGCCGTTCCAATAGGACGCGCAGAACGGCGCCTTCATCCAGACATCGGTCCAATAGCCGTCGGACGAGACCCGCTGGACCTTGAGCGGTATCCCCGCCTTGGCCGCATGCTGCTGGAAAATCTGGGCCGCATCGACCGCGCCGACGAAGGCGTTCTCGGCCACGGTCAGCTCGACGTCTCCGCTGTGGCCGGACTTCTTGTAGTGGAACGCGGCCTTCTCCGGATCATAGGTCCGCTGCGGGATCCCGGAGGCAAAGAAGCGGTCGTAGGCGGGCACCGGATGATCGTTCCCCACCGTTCCATGGCCGCGCAGGATGCGCTTGACGAGATCCTCGCGGTTGATCGCGTATTTCAGCGCAAGGCGCAGATCGTTGTTGTCGAAGGGCGGCGTGTCGCATCGCATCGGGAAGGTGTAGTGGCCCCCGCCCGCGATCTCGAAGATCTGGATCTTGGGACTCTTCTTCAGCGTCTCCACGAGCTTGGGATCGACGCGGTTCATGATGTGGATGCTGCCGCTCTGCAGAGCGCTGGTGCGGGCGGTCATGTCGTTGATGCCGAGCGTCTCCACCACGTCCACATGGCCGTGCCCGGACTTCCAATAATTCGGGTTGCGCTTCATCACCGTGCGGCTGCCCGGCTCGAAGGATTCGCGAATGAAGGGTCCTGTGCCGAGACCCGCATCGAACGGCGTGCCTTCGGGGATGATGAGCAAATGGAAGTCGCCCATGACGTAAGGCAGGTCGGCGTTGCCGCTATTGAGCGTGACCGTGATCTCGTTCGGGCCGGTTTCCTTGATCTCCGTGATCGGTTTCATGACGCCGGCAGCGCCCGATTTGGAGCCCTCGCCGCGATGCTGGTTGAGGGAATAGACGACGTCCTTGGCCGTCAAATCCTTGCCGTTGTGGAAGGTCACGCCCTTGCGGAGCCGGAACACCCACTCGGTCGCGCCCGGCTTGGCCTCCCAGCTTTCGGCCAGTTCGGGAATCGCTTGCCCTTTGGCATCTATCTCGACCAGGCAGTTGCCGAACTGATGACCGACCACCTGCATGTAGCTCGATGAGTAGGTGCCCGGATCCAGGCTGTCGGTGCTGCTTGCGCCATCCACGCCGATGACCAGCGTGCCGCCCTTTTTCGGCGTCTGCGCCAGAGCCGAATTGGACAAGAGGGTGCTCGCCATTGCGGAGCTGACCCCGAGCGCCGTCGCCCTCGCCATGAACTCCCGTCGGCTGATCCCGCGCTGCGTCAGCAGCCAACTGAGATATGCGTCAGACATCGGTATTCCTCCCCTGCTTGTATGTAGACCGGCTCTGCTTCCGTAAGGGTACTGGCGGCGCGCAGCCGTTGGGGAGCTTTGCCGAAGACGATTGGCCAGTCTAATAGCTGACATTAGGCGAGTTTCTGTGTCGGCAAAGCGGCATGTTTCTGACCCGACGTCCTTCCGCAGCGCCTCCGCCCGTCAGCATCCCGCATCCCTGCGAAATGGCTGCCGTTTCCTAATGACGAAACTTCGTCTTGCGAGGGAGAGATCCATGAGCAGGACCGGCTTGGACGTGTTCGACACGACCTTGGACAAGACCAATTTGTGGCTGAAATTCATCGGCGAGCGGCTGGGGCCCGACCGGCAGCGCGCCTATAACGCGCTGAGGGCGGTGCTGCACGCGCTGCGCGACCGGCTGACGGTGGACCAGGCCTGCCATCTCGGAGCCCAGCTGCCGATGCTGATCCGGGGCATCTATTTCGAAGCCTACCGCCCCACAGGCAAGCCGGAGCGGCTGCGCACCCAGGAGGAATTCCTGGAGCAGGTGGCCGAGAAGCTGCAGAACATCCGCCCGATCGATCCGCGGGACGCCGCGCAGGCGGTCTTCGCCGCGGTCGGCGCCTTCATCGATCCGGCCGAGGCCGAGCAGGTGAGGCAGGCGCTGCCCGACAAGATCCGGGCGCTCTGGCCCGAGGCACAGGCCGCCGGCGGCCAGATGGCGGCCGACTGATCCGGGAGCCTGGCGGCTGGTGCCGGCAAGCGGGCGCGAACCCGTGCCCGCCTTCGAGCGGTAGACCACCGTCTCCCGCCCTCCCCCGACGCCGGTGTCGAAACCGCCGGGGAGCGGTGCTGACCTTGCGCAAGCGGGCGCAAACGACAGCCCCGCAGCAATATCCACATCAAGTGGATTGCCGCCGCCGATGAGGGGATGATCATTCTCATCGCAAGGCGGGGCAGTGATGAAAGGAGCCCGATCCGATGTCTGCACGGCCCCCGGCGCTCGATCCGGAAAGCATTCCCCCGCATGTCGGATCGAGCTATCCGCCTCCCTTCGACCAGCCCTGCGCCAGCCGCGAGCGCCGCGTGCTCGGCGATGCCGTCGGCCTCACGCAATTCGGCGTCAACCTGCTCACGCTGCCGCCCGGCGCCTGGTCCTCGCAGCGCCACTGGCATGCCGAGGAGGACGAGTTCGTCTATGTGCTCGAAGGCGAGG
>JAREAF010000027.1 GCA_029240475.1 Rhodospirillales bacterium
TCCGGACGGCTGTTCTGGGCGATGCACAGGGCGTCGTTGACGGTGGCCGCAACCCCGACAACCTCGAAGCCGAACAAGCTCAGCACCTCGCGGATCGACATCGCGATCAGCGCGTCATCCTCGGCGACCAGTATCTTCGGTGCTATTTGGCCGGGATTTTGCATCGTGCCCTCCAGAAGGCAGGCGGGGGCAGCGCGATACCCTCATTCGACCGGGCCTGAAAGAACTACCTTCGGCTGAACGTACGGCAACGCACCGACGCCAGGAAGGCTGCGCTCCGGACGGGATATCTCAACGCCGGGCTCAGCTGAGCAGGCGCGCTTCCTCCTCCCGGATCAGCCGGTGGCACTCGCACGCGACCTCCTCCAGACCGGCTGGGTCGAGAATTGTGATATGGCCGCGCCTATTCTTGATGAATCCCGCCTTTTCAAGAAGGCCGGCCGCCACGGTCACGCCGGCGCGTCGCACCGCAAGCTCGTTAACTGCGCGGGGCCCCGCCACCCGGCGGTGCAAACCGGCTGGAAGGAGGCCGGGGCGCAGCTTCCGAGGACCGCTAAAATTTGGGCAGCATCCCCGGCTTAAGATCCGGTCAAGGTGAGATGCCTCAGGCTGGTCGCTCCTGAAACCTGCCATGGGGGGCGATCATGCGGGAACAGGGAAAGCGGGCAGTCCGCGCACTCATGTTGGCCGCGTTTCTGGCCAGCTCGGCCGTATCCAACTCGGCGGCCGCGGGGGACGTGAATAGCCCGAACCCGAACGGGAGCGCAGCGGAGCTGCTCTTGCTGACCATGCTGCTCGCGGCAGCGATGACCACGCCGGCCGAGGCAGCCACCGTCCAACCGCAGCCGATTGCGGACGAGGGCGGCGCCTCGGCAAAGGCGCAGATGGCGTGCGCTGCCCCGGTGAAGCCGGGCTGCTCCGAGGCCGATCAGAGCGCGTGGTGACCGCCCGCCTCGGCGGGAGTCCGGTGTGGCTTTCGCGCGGGCCTGGCGAGCGGGAGCCACGGGGGGGAGGCTCGGCGCGTCGCCCGAGCCTTCGCTCAAGCCGTCCAAATATAGCCAAACCCGCTCACCGCCAGCGCCAGCGCGAAGATCACCAGCAGGAAACCTAGGATTCGCCGGCCCATCGGCCACCAGTCCTCGGCGCTCACGAAGAGCAGGTAGAACAGCGCGATGGGCGAGGCGACGACCAAACCGGTGATGGCGCAATTCCCCTGTGGGGCGTCCTTGGCGGAATGGCCCTGTGCGCCTAGCGTTGGCGACGAGGCCCGCCCCCGCCGTGCTCAGGCGCGCGCCTTCGCGCGCCCGGACGTCAAATGGGGCATGACGGCTCGCGTGCTGGCGCGGCGCAGGGCGTACCAGGTTGACACGGCCGCCCCGGCCGAGAGCCCGAGCTCGAGCGCGGCGACCGCGAAGCTGGGGATGCCCCAGGCCGCCACATAGAGCAGCAGGACCAACATTCCATTGAGCGCGGCGGCGATGGTTCGGATCTGCATCTTGCCCTCCCTGAACCGGATGAAGCGTCTGAAGGGAATGGTACCGGCAGACCTATAAGAACTATCTAAACTTCGAGGTAAATCGGCTTCAACCTTGTTAGGCTTTCGCGGCAGCCGAGCCTCACCGGAACTGCCGCGCCTGGCGCAGCCGGTCGTACGCCGCGTTGATCTCGGCCATGCGTCGGGTGGCTAGGGCGACATAATCTCTGGGCAGCCCCAGCGCCTGGAGCCGGTCCGGATGGTTTTCCCGGCAGCGTTGGCGATAGGCCTCGCGGATCTCCTCGGGGCTGCAGTCGCGCGCGACCCCGAGGAGCTCGTACGGGTCGATCACGGATGCACCCGGCCGGGCGCCGTCGCTTGCCGCCTCGGACCTGCCGGCGGTGCGGTCCTGGCTCGCCTCCGGGACCGGCGCAACCCTGCGGATGGCGTCCTTGTGGAGAAAGACGACCTCCCCGGATTCCATCTCGAGCGGCAGGAACGCCCGGCCGTCATTCAGCATGTCGAGCACGCGTCCCTGCGGCGAGACGAAGAGCCTCGCCTTGAGGCGGGTCCCGTCCGACAGCTCGAGATCGGCGGCCATCTTCCGCTTCGGCAGCTTCTCTCCATTCTGCATGACCGACCCTCCGCTGCTCAGCGGCGCTGCCGGCGCCAGCGCTCCACCACCTCGGCGACGAATTCCGAGCTGGAATAGTCGCCGCTCCAGGCAGAGGAGAAGGCGACCGTGCGGCTGTTGGGCTGGTTCTGCGACGGCAGCTCGTCAAACAGGATGCGCACGGGCACCGCCACGCCTTCGCCGACGGCGATCGCCTCGGCGTTGCGCAGCGAGGGCAGGAAGTCGAGCAAGCCGAGAGCCGATTCCGCCATGGCCCCCCGCACGAAATCCTGGTCCTTCTGGCTGCTCATCCTGAGCGCGAAGATGGTGTTGCACTGGGAAAGGATGCTCATCGACAGCTCCGATGGGCGCTGGCTCACCACGCCCAGCGACACGCCGTATTTGCGCCCCTCCTTGGCGATGCGCGAGAGGACTTTCTTGGTCGGCTCGAAACCTTGCGTCGGGTCGCTGGGCACGTACCGGTGCGCCTCCTCGCAGACCAGCAGGACCGGCAGGCTGCCCTCGCTCCACAGCGAGAAATCGAAGGTCATCCGGCAGATCACGGAGACGACGACGTTCAGGACCTCAGAGGGCACCGACGACAGGTCCACGATCGTGACCGGCTTGCCGCGGACCGGGATGCGGAACAGCCGCGAGAGGATCGCCGCCATGTTGTCCTTGACCGACAGGCCGGGGAACATGAAGCCGTAGCGGCGGTCGTTCTGCAGCTTGGCCAGGCGGTTCTTGAGGCGAAGATAGGGCGCCGAATCGTTGGCGCGCTCCAGCCTGCCGGCCGCCTCGTCGATGATCTTGACCAGGTCGCCGATCCGATAGGGGACGGGCGTGTCGACGGTGAGCGAGCGGTCCTTCTGCTCGCCCAGCATGCGTTTTGCGGCCAGCACGCTCTCGCCGAGGATGGCGACGTCCGGCTCGCGCTCGGGAATGCGCGGCCCGATGATCACCTCCACCAGCTCTTCGAAGGTGAGGAGCCAGTAAGGCAGCTCCAGCGTCTCGGGGGTGAGAATCTCGGCGCGGTCGCCGAACACGGGCGAATACTCATTGTGCAGATCGAGCAGCAGCACGTGCCCCTCGGGGTGGCGCGACAGGATGGCGCGCAGCATCAGGGCCACGGCGCAGGACTTGCCCGCGCCGGTCGTGCCGAGCACCGCGAAATGCTTGCCCAGGAGGTCGTTGACCGAGATCAGCGCCGGCAGGCTCGGCTCCTGATGGATCGAGCCGATCTTGACGGTCGCAATGCCGGGACGCGCATAGACGCGGATCATGTCCTCGGCGGAGGCGGAGTAGACGCTGTCGCTGAGCCCGGGGGCGATGGAGACGCCACGCTGGAACGGGCCTTGCCGCCCGCCCGGCCCGCTCACGCATTCTCCCAGCAGCTCGATCTCCACCATCTTCAGCTCGGCTTCGGCCAGCGATTTCGGCATCGGGATGGCGAGCCCGTTCACCAGCGCATAGACCACCGTCTGCGCGGTGGGGATCTTCACGAGCGCGCCGATCTGCAGCCCGCCGCTGCCGGAGCCCTGGTCGCCTCCTTCGAGGATGATGATGGCCTGCGAGCCGTTCGAGGCGACCACCCGCCCGATCCGGGCGCTGCTCGCGCCCGTCTCGGCCGTGCCGTTCGTCAATGCGAAACTCCCGTCCATCCTTCTCGCCCTCCCGGCTTTCAGGCTGCCGCGGCAGCCGCTTCGCGTGGCTCGATTTGGCGCGCCCGCTCCAGCCGCCAGGCGGGCAGCCGCACGGTCGCGGTGGTGCCCGCCCCGACGGTGCTCTCCAGCTCGAAGCGGCCGCCATGCAGCTGCACCAGAGACGTGGTGATGGTGAGGCCGAGGCCTGTGCCCTCGTAGCGGCGGTTCAAATCGCCATCGACCTGCTGGAAGGGCGCCATCGCGCGCTCGATCTGCTCGGGCGCGATGCCGATCCCGGTATCCGCCACCTTGAGCCAAAGCCCGTCCGCGTCCTGGCCCGCCAAAACCCAGACCCGGCCGCAGGGCGGCGTGAATTTCACCGCGTTGGAGAGCAGGTTGAGCAGGATCTGCTTCAGCTTGCGTTCGTCGGCCCAGATGAGCGGCCCTTCGCCATCGCAAGGGATGTCCAGCCTGATCTCCGCCTTGTGCGCCCGGCCGGCGATCATGTTGCGGCACGAGGCGAGCACCTGCGCGAGGTCCGTCACCTCCTCATAGAGCTTCATCTCCCCGGCATCGATCTTCGCGAATTCGAGGATGTCGTTGATGACGCCCAGCAGGTGCCTGCCGGAGTCATGCACATCGCGTGCGTACTCCAGATATTTGTCCTTGCCGCCCGGCCCGAGGAGCTGCGTGCAGATCAGCTCGGAGAAGCCGATGATTGCGTTGAGGGGCGTTCTCAGCTCATGGCTGACATTGGCGAGGATCTCGGACTTGGTCCTGTTCGCCGCCTGTGCCCGCAGCATCGCCTCGCGGGCAAGCGCGGCCGAGTGCTCGGCATCCTGCTTGGCAGCGAGCAGGGCGGCTTCGGTCATCTGCTGCTGCACGAGATGCCCGACGCGCTCGCTGTAGCGGTCGAGCAGCGTCGCCCTGCGGCTGGCCTTCATCCGAAACAAATCCATTCCCTCGCTCCTTCCGCTCCGAGGATCGTCGCCGCTCCAAGCGAGGCAGTGGCGCCGGACCGAAACATTTAGGAAAGATGCTCCCGCGCTCTTAAAAACCGTATAAAATGCTAAGTAAATGAGAGATGCACGCGATTAACTATGCGCGCTCACCAGCAACCCGGTAACGAGTACAAGGAGAGAAGGCCGCGTACTGTGCGGCACAAGACCTGCGATCGCTCTCCTGTTACGGGAGCGAGCCGCGCGAATAGAACCTGGGATGCGCGGACTATCCGTTGAAGCTGCGCCCGCTATGAATGCAGCGCTCGACTTCCTCGACGTTCCAGCGGTTGATCTTGTTCTCCCTCACGCAGCGTTCATAGGCGCGCCCATACGCGCTGCGGAGATCGGGGTGGGTTTGATCCCAGGCGAATTTGACGACCGTGCCCATGCCGAGGAATGTGACGATGATCAGAAGGGTGAGGAAGCCGCGCCCCGAAGAGTCCGTGCTCGGAAGCGGGCTCGCAGCATGGCTGAAATGACCTAATCCGCCGAACGTGCCGACCTGTCGAAAGCTCGGCGCCGCGTCGGCGGCGGCTCGCCGGCGCTGCTTGAGGCTCGACCGCACCAGCTCCGAGGAGAGCAACAGTACCAATCCGCCAGCGGCTAAGACCAAGATCTGCGTGATCGTCATGGCCTCCTCCCTGATCGCATGCCACCTGTTCGTTATATGCAAGAAAACTTGATAATCCGATAAATCTACTTAGCTTTCGATCGAAGGCCGATAACCTTAATTCGGCATCGCGCTTTGAATTGCGCCTGCAATTGCTTTGGCACGAGAACCCCGAACTGCGTGGGTTCATCCGCTCCTGCATGCTTTAAATCTTAGTGGGTGATCGGGCGTTGCGGCGGGATTCCGGTAGCCGGAGCTTTACTTCTTCCCGTTCGAATTTCCGTTCGAGCTCCCGCCCGACGAGCCTCCCCCGCTGGATGAGGTCGTGCCGCTCGTCGTTCCGGAGGAGGTCGTGCCGCTCGTCGTTCCCGACGACGTGCCGCTTGTCGTGCCACCGGACGAGGTCGTGCCGCTCGTATTCCCGCCCGACGAGGCGGTCCCGCCGGACGAAGAGCTCGAACCGCTGGAACTCGACACCGCCGGCCCTCCGAGCTGGGCCATCGTGCTTCGATGCTGCTCGAAAGTGGCGCGAACGGTGGGGGCCAACACATTGATGACCACGATCGCGGCCACCCCGATGGCCGCGGCAATGAAAGCATATTCGACGGCGGCGGCGCCGGCCGTGTCGCGGATCCGCATGATGGCCCCTAAATCTTCCGACGTTCGTAACCTATCAAAATTTAAATAAATTTTTTCTAAATAAGGGAGCTTAACTCATCCGCGCACGCGGCATCTCTCCAGTGAGCCGAATCTATCCTTCGGCGTCCTTGCCGAAGTCTGGGCGGCGCGCGCGTCACTCCTTCAGTGCCCTGCCTCCATCGCCAGGATGGCTCTGGCCGTCGTGATCCGATTCCCTCCCGCCGGCCGCGGCCGAATGGGCCGGGCTTGCGCCAGGCGACACAACGGGCTTTCCGCCGTTAACCCGACATGACGGGTTCGCCACCAGAGGGGCTCGGGCTGTATGGGGCCTGGGCGGAAATCGCGAGGGACGCGTGATCCGCCTCGCTCTCTCGGCGCTGCTGCTGCTTTCGGGTCTGGCCGCGGCGGCGGCCGTCCTGTTCGCCTGGACGGGCGTTTACAGCGTCGGAGCGAGCGAAGGGCACTGGCCCGTGACCCGCTGGTTCCTCGAATTCACGATGCGGCGCTCGGTCTCCACGCACGCCTTCGCCGTCGAATCGCCGCCTCCCTTCACCGAAGCCATGTTCCGCCGCGGGCTGGGTCATTTCGCCAGCGCCTGCGCGCCCTGCCATGGCGCGCCGGGGGAGCCGCGCAACGAGGTGGTCCGCAACATGCTGCCGCCGCCCCCCGATCTTGCCACCCATGTGCCGAACTGGCGGCCAGAGCAGCTCTTCTGGATCGTGAAGCACGGGCTGAAATACACCGGCATGCCGTCCTGGCCGACGCAGCAGCGCGACGACGAGGTCTGGGCGATGGTCGCCTTCCTGCAGCGGCTGCCGGAGCTGACGCCGGAGGAATACGGACCGCTTGCCCGCGGCAAGCTCCTCCTCCCGCCGTCGGCGCCGGAGCCGATGTCGCCGATGGGCCCTCTGGGCGAGCTGTCGCGCTCGGCGCTGGTCACCTGCGCCCGCTGCCACGGCGTGGCCGGCGAGGGAGACGAAGCCGGCGCCTTTCCCAAGTTGGCCGGCCAGAGCCGCGCCTATCTGCTCGAAAGCCTGCGCAGCTTCGCCACCGGACGCCGTCCAAGCGGCATCATGCAGCCGGTCGCGGTCGAGCTGCGCGGCGAGACCATGGAGGAGCTGGCGACCTACTTCGCCTCGATCGATCCAGCCGCCATGGCGGGGCAGGAGCCGGGCGGCGCCGCCGCGGAGCCCGGGCTCATCCGGCGCGGCGAGCAGATCGCCATGCAGGGCGTGCCCGATCGCGGCGTTCCGGCCTGCGCCTCCTGCCACGGCGGCGGGAGCCCGGCGCCCAGCCATCCGCTCTATCCCTCCCTGGCCGGTCAGCCGGCCGAGTATCTCAGCGATCAGTTGGCGCTCTGGCAGAAGGGCGCGCGCGGCGGAACCGGCGCGGCCAACATCATGGCCCGGCTCGCCGACGGGCTGGCGCCCGAGGAAATCCGAGCGGTCTCCGCCTATTTCTCCAGCCTGCCCTCGGTCGGCCGAGCCGCATCGGAGCAGGCGTCGCGATGATGTCGAGGGAGTAGCGCGGGCATGTGGTTCAAGAACGCCATCGTCTACAGCCTCGACGTGGAGACCTTCGCCGACGGCAACGGAGATGGAATCGGCGACTTCCAAGGGCTCCTGGAACGGCTCGACTATCTCGAGGGCCTGGGCATCACCTGCCTCTGGCTGCAGCCCTTTTTTCCGAGCCCCAATCGCGACGACGGCTATGACGTCATGGACTATTACGGCGTCGATCCGCGCCTCGGCACTCTGGGCGAGTTCGCCGAGCTCTCGCACCAGCTGGGGCAGCGCGGCATCCGCCTGATGATCGACCTCGTCGCGAACCACACCTCCGACCAGCATCCCTGGTTCCAGGAGGGCAGCCGCAACCCGCAGTCGCGTTACCGCGACTATTACATCTGGTCTGAGCGGAAGCCGAAGGATGCCGAGGAGGGCATGGCCTTCCCCGGCGTGCAGGAGAGCACCTGGACCTGGAACGAGGCGGCCGGCGCCTTTTATTTTCATCGCTTCTACAAGCACCAGCCGGACCTGAACATCGGCAATCCCGAGGTCCGGACCGAGATCCTGCGCATCATGGGCTATTGGGCCGCGCTCGGCGTGTCGGGCTTTCGCATCGATGCGGCGCCGTTCCTGGTCGAGTTCTCGGGCGCGAAGGACGCGCACCGGGAACCGGACTACGAGTTCTTCCGGCAAATGCACCGCTACCTCTCCTGGCGCCGTGGCGATGGGGTGCTGCTGGGCGAGGCCAATGTTCCGCTGGACCAGTTGGACCGCTATTTCGGCGACGGCGATCGCCTGCACCTCCTGTTCAATTTCCTGGTCAACCAACCGCTCTTCCTGGCTCTGGCGCGGCAGGAGGCGGCCCCGCTGGTGCATTGCTTGAAGCGCCTGGGGCGGATTCCGCAAATGTGCCAATGGGCGCATTTCCTGCGCGGCCATGACGAGCTCGATCTCGGGCAGCTCACCGAGGCGGACCGTCAGGAGGTGTTCGCCGCCTTCGGGCCCGATCCGGACATGCAGCTCTACGGCCGCGGCATCCGCCGCCGCCTGGCTCCGATGTTCGGCGGCGACCTGCGCCGCGTGGAGATGGCGCACAGCCTCATCTTCAGCCTGCCCGGCACGCAGGTGATCCGCTATGGCGACGAGATCGGCATGGGCGACGATCTCTCGCTGGAGGAGCGCAACTCGGTGCGCACGCCCATGCAGTGGACGCCCGGCCCGACGGGCGGCTTCTCATCGGCCGCGCCCTCCGAGCTGATCCGGCCGGTCATCCAGTCCGATCGGTACCGACCCGACCGCGTGAATGTCTGCGATCAGCTAGGCGACCCCGGCTCGCTGCTGAGCCGCATGCAGCGGCTGATCGCGCTGCGGCGGAGTTGCCCCGAGGTCGGCTTTGGCGAGACCGTGCTGGTTGCGACCGACCGGCCCGCCGTGTTCGCGCACATGTGCCGCTGGAAGGGCCATGCGGTCTTGGCGCTTCACAACCTGGCGGAACGGCCGATGACGGCGCGCATCGAGCCGGAGATCCTGGGCGGGCGCCGGCCGGTCCCCCTCGCGGCGGACCGCACCTACCCGGCCGCGGAGCAGGAGTTCGAGCTGGAGCCCTTTGGGTATCGCTGGCTGCGCCTGGTTTGATGTCGTTTCTCGCGCTCGTCTTGCGCGATACAGTCAAATTCCCGCTTTGTTCCTAGTGGCGGATGCGCAACTCATTGCATTTATTGGCGCCCGCGACCCGAGTCCCCAGCGAGTTCAATCCTTTACAGCCGAGTCCTCTTGGAGGAAGCTGCTCTGCACCAAGCTGGTGAGGGGGAGCCGCCGGTGTTACGGGGCTAGAGGGACAGCAAGGGGAGTATTCGCCAAATGGCTCAGGAACGAACGGGCGAGACCTCGTCTCGCCAATTGAAGTATGAGGGCGTCCGTTACGAGACGGTCAGCCAGGAATATTTCGAACGCCGCACTCTGCGCCGCTATGCGGGGGTCGGCTCGCTCTGGGCGCTGGGGGTCGGCGCGGTCATCTCCGGCCACTTCTCGGGCTGGAATCTCGGCCTCGCGCCGGGCGGCTTCGGCGGCCTGCTAATCGCCGGCATCCTGATCGGCCTGATGTTTGTGTGCCTCTGCTACTGCCTCGCCGAGATGTCGCCGGCGCTGCCGCACACCGGGGCGGCCTACTCCTTCGCCCGCAGCGCCATGGGCCCTTGGGGCGGCTATGTGACGGGCCTCGCCGAGAACATCGAATATGTCATCACGCCGGCGGTGATCACCTTCTTCATCGGCGCCTATATGGGCGGGATCTTCGACACAGGGCCGGCTTTCGCACCGGTCTGGTGGGCGATCTTCTACGCGATCTTTCTCGGCCTGAACCTGCTCGGGGTCGAGCTGTCCTTCCGCGTTTCCGTCATCGTCACCCTGCTCGCGCTGGGGGTTCTGATCGTGTTCTGGATCAGCGCCATCCCGCATTTCGACTTCAGCCGGTGGGCGCTCAACATCGGTTCCGACGGAACCGAGCTGCCGGAAGGCGGCGGGCCGTTCCTGCCGTTCGGCTTCTACGGCGTCCTTGCGGCCATGCCCTTCGCGGTGTGGCTGTTCCTGGCCATCGAGCAGCTGCCGCTCGCGGCCGAGGAAAGCCACGATCCGAAGCGCGACATGCCGCGCGGCCTGCTGCTCGGCATTCTGACCTTGTGCATCTCGGCGATGCTGGTGGTCTTCCTGAACACGGGCATTCCCGTGACCGGCGAAGTGGAGGGCGCGACGCATTCGGGCGCTTACTATCTCGGCCGTTCAGCGGAGCCGATCCTGGACGGGTTCCGGGTCACTCTGCCGGCCATCGCGAACATCCTGGCGTTGCTGGCCGTGATCGGCCTGATCGCCAGCCTGCACACGATCATCTACGCGCAAGGGCGTCAGATCTATTCCCTGTCCCGCGCCGGCTACTTCCCGCGCGGCCTGTCGGTCACCCATGGCAAGCACAAGGTGCCGCACGTCGCCCTGATCACCGGGTCGCTGGTCGGCTTCGCGGTGATGCTGCTCGTGTTCTTCTGGAGGGGCGCGGAGGCGGGCGGCGCGATCATCGGCGGCACGCTGCTCAACATGGCCGTGTTCGGGGCGACCATCTCCTACGGGTTCCAGGCGATCTCCTTCATCCTGTTGCGCCGGAACCTGCCGCATATCGAGCGTCCCTATGTCAGCCCGGTCGGAGTTCCGGGCGCCGTGATCACGCTGGTGATCGCCATCGTCACCCTGATCATGCAGCTCCAGGATCCGGTCTATCGCCTCGGCGTGTATGGCGCGGCGATCTGGTACGCGATCGGCATCCTCTATTTCGCCGCGTATGGCCGCAAGAAGCTGGTCTACTCGCCGGAGGAGGATTTCGCCGTGCGCGAGCGGCAGAAGGCGCTCGGCCACGCCTAGACGCTGATCGTTCGCGAACGTCCTTGGGCGGCCCGGTCTTGCCGGACCGCCCTTCTCTTTACGGCCGGCGCGATAGCTCGACGATGCGTGCGCCCCAGCCGGACAGGTCCAGCGCCAGCTCATTCGCGCCGCCCTCCTCGATCCGCCAACCGTCGGGATTGAGCAAGCGGACCTTGTTGCCCGAGAGCTCGTGCGCGGGAAGAGAATAGCGCGCCGGCGCGTCCTTGAAGTTCACGACCGCGATCAGCCGCAACTCGGGCGCCGACCAGTCGAAGGCGACGATCGCGTCCTGCCCCGTCTCGCGCAGGCGCCAGGACCCCTCGCGGAGGGTCGGCGCCTTCAGCAAGCGCAAGAGACCCTCATAGAACCGCGCGATCGCCGCATCCTTGGGCTCGTCAGGGGCGCGGCAGAGCTGCACGGGCAGGCGCTTGCGGCGGCCCTCGAGCTGGCCCTCATGGAAGAATTTCAGGCCGGGCGCGAGATAGGCGATCAACGCCGCCGCGCGGTGCCGGTCTGCGAAGGCGCTGGCCGCGCGCTCCTC
This sequence comes from Rhodospirillales bacterium, assembly GCA_029240475.1. Taxonomy (GTDB): domain Bacteria; phylum Pseudomonadota; class Alphaproteobacteria; order JAREAF01; family JAREAF01; genus JAREAF01. The sequence goes on from JAREAF010000027.1 coordinate 11,435, forward strand.
GTCGTGATTTTCGAGAAAGCGCGCGAGGCGCTCCTGGAAAGCAAGCTCGGCGCCCAGATGCGCGCGCACCGGCTCGGCCGCGCCCGCGCGCAGCCGGTCGTAGAGCCGCTTGTCATAAGCATAGTCGAAGCCCTGCCGCATCAGCTCCCATTCCAGGTCCCAATAGGCCTCGGCCAGGAAAGTGAAGCCGGGCTGCTCGCGCCGCACCTCGCCGATAGCGTGGGGCCAGAAGGGCAGGGCCGCCGTTCCCCAGGTCCGCCGGAACACCTCGGGCAAGAGCAGCATCGCCATGTCGCAGCGCAGCCCGTCGCACAGCCGTGCGAGGCGCAGCAGCTCGCCCGTCACCGCCGCGATCGTGTCCGGGTTCGAGTAGTCCAGCTGCAGCGTGTCGGTCCAGCCGGGGAAGTTCGGGTCGCGCCCATGGGCCAGAATCGCAGGCCCTTCGGCCGTGTCCAGACGCAGATAGTTGCGCGGCTCTCGTGAAAGCGCGTCCGGGCCGCCATGCCTATAGAGCTGCGGGCGCTCGCGCGCCCAGGGGTGATCGGTGGCGGTGTGGTTCGGCACGAAGTCGAGCATGAGGCGCATGCCTCTGCGGTGCAGGCGCTCGCGAAAGCGCAGCAGCGCGGCTTCGCCGCCCATCTCCAGCTCGACCTCGTAACCCGCTATCGCGAAGCAAGAGCCGCAGATATCCGCCTCGGTTACGTCGGGCAGCGCGCGGCGGTAGGCCTCGCGCAGTTCCGGGATCTCGCGCGCGATGCGCCGCCCGGCGGCGCCGGTTTGCCACACCCCGAGCAGCCAGATCCAGTCGAAGCCTTGCGCGGCCAGCCGGTCTAACAAGGCATCCTCGACGTCATCGAGCGTCGCCGCGCGCCCGAGCCGTTCGGATGCGGAGCGCAGCAGGACGCGGGTGTTGATCTCGTAGAGAAGGGCGCGCATGGCCGATCGCTCCAGCCTAGCCCCGAGGCCTGCAGACGTCTCCCCGATCTTCTCCCTTGGCTCTGCCACCAAAGCTCACTTGCGAGCCGGGGCGGCGGGAGGAGACTCCCAACCTCGTCAACCTGCCGCCGCCGTCGGGCGCGCGCCGAACGGAGAGCTGAGAGATGTTCCGCCGAGAGCTGATGCGCACACTCGCCGTCGCCGCCGTTGGCCTGGCGCTGGCATCCTGCAGCACGACCCCAACGGAGCGCGCGGATCTCGACACGCGCGCTCTGGCGGCGATGGACAATCTCTACCGGACCACGCCTGCGGCCAAGAGCCTCGCTGACAGCTCGGCGGGCGTCCTCGTCTTCCCGAGCGTCACCGAAGGCGGCCTCATCGTTGGGGCCCAGTACGGCCAGGGCGTGATGTTCAAGGGCGGCCGCAGCGATGGCTACTACAACATCGCCGGCGGGTCGCTCGGGCTGCAGGCCGGCGCGCAGACCTTCTCGCAGGCCTATTTCTTCACCACGGCGGAGGCGCTGAAGACTCTCGAGGAGACGAAAGGCTTCGAGGTGGGCGCGGGGCTCGATTTCGCGGTCGCCGATGTCGGCGCCTCGGGCGCGATCAGCTCCGCCACGCTGCAGAAGCCGCTGATCGTCTTCGTCTGGGGCCAACAGGGATTGATGGCTGGGGTCAAGGTCGAGGGACAGAAGATCACGCGGCTGCAGAGCCATTGACCCGCCGCCGTCCTTGAGCCGCCGGCCGGCTGCGGCCTAGCATGGCGCGCTGCAGGAGGTCCCCGGATGAATCATTTTCCGCTGATGGCGCGCTTCAATGAATGGGCCAACCAGAGGCTCTACGGGGCGGTGGCCGGCCTGACGGAGCAGCAGTACCGCGCGGATCTGGGCCTGTTCTTCGGCTCGGTGCATCGCACCTTGAACCACATCCTGGTGGTCGACCGGGTCTGGACGAGGCGCATAGACGGCGAGCCGCACGGCATCTCCGGCCTGGACATGGAGCTCCACGACAGCTTCGACGCGCTCGGCCGCGCCCGGGCCGAGGAGGATGCGCGGCTGATCCGGCAGGTCGACGGCATCGGCGAGGAGCGGCTCCGGCGGCCGGTGCGGTACCGCCGGATCATCGG
>JAREAF010000352.1 GCA_029240475.1 Rhodospirillales bacterium
TCCGACCGCTCCAGCTCGCGCATGTCGCTGCTGAGGCCCGACAGCGCCTTCAGCCCGCTCTCGCGGTAGAGCAGGCGCTCCAATTGCTCGGCCGTCCAGCCCGCCCGCACCAGGTGCAGGATCACCCCCGGATCGAGCTGGCCCGGACGCGTGCCCATCGGCACGCCGTCGAGCGCGCTGAAGGCCATGCTGCTGTCCATGCTGCGCCCATCCTCGACCGCGCAGATGGAGGCGCCCGAGCCCAGATGAAGGATCAGCACGCGCCCGGCCGCCACATCCGGCGTCAGCTCCTTCAGCCGCTCCGCCACATAGGCGTAGGAGAGCCCATGAAAGCCGTATCGCCGGATCCCGGCCGTATACAGGTCATCGGGCAAGGCGAAACGGTCCGAGATCTCCGGATGGCCGCGATGGAAGGCGGTGTCGAAACACGCCACCTGCGGCGTCTCCGGGTAACGCCGCCGCGCCTCGCGGATCGGGGAGAGATTGTTCGGCTGATGCAGCGGCGCCAGGGGGATCAGCGCCTCCAGCTTGGCCAGCACGGCCTCGTCGACCTGAACCGGCACGGCGAACTCCGTCCCGCCATGCACCACGCGATGGCCGATCGCAAGCGGCGGCGCGCCGCCCAGCGCCTTGCCGAGCCACGCGTTGACCGTCGCGAACGCCGAAGCCAGGTCAGCCCCTTCTTCCGGCGCCAGGGCTCTGTCGACGGCGTCGGCCGCGCCCGCCGCGATCCGAAGGCGCGGCCGCACCCCGATCCCGTCCAGCTGCCCCTTCTGCACCCGCCGCAATTCGCGTCCCGTGGCGAAGAGCTGGAACTTGATGCTGGAGCTGCCCGCGTTGATGACGAGGACGGGTTGAGGCATGTCGGACTACGGACCCAGCCAGCGCAGGATCGTTTGGATCTGCTCCGCCGCCATCAGGGCCGGCGCATGCCCCGCCTCCGGAATGGTGACCAGCGTCGCCTTTGGGCCGCGGTGCTGCATCTCCTGCGCCGTCGCCTCGGTGAGCAGGGTGCTCTCGGCCCCGCGCAGCACCAGCGTGGGACACGCGATCCGGTCCCAGATCGGCCACAGATCGATGTCCTCGCCGGTCAGGTCGGCGTACGGAATCCGGATGGCGGGATCGTAATGCAATCGCCAGCCTCGCTCGTCCCGCCTGGAGCCATGCTCGGCCAAATGACGCCATTGATGGTCTTCGAGCCGGCCGAAGCCGGAATGCACCATGCGCAGATGCTGCTCCACCTCCTCCAGGCTCGAAAAACCGAGATCGAGGCCGAGATAGGTCTGGATGTTGACCAGGGCCTCGCGGGGCACGAACGGGCCGATGTCGTTCAGCACCAGTCGCCCGATCGGCGTCTCGTCGCCCGCCGCCAGTCCCATGCCGATGATCCCGCCCATCGAGGTGCCGATCCAGTCGACTCCCCGCAATCCCATGAGCGCGAGGAAGCGCGACAGATGCGCGATATATTGGGGGACGACATAGCCCTTCGGATCCGGCAGCCAGGAGCTGCGGCCCCGTCCGACGACGTCGACGGCGATCACCCGATAACCTCGGCCGGCCAGCGCCTCCGCGAGGGGATCGAAGTCGCGCGCGTTGCGGGTCAGGCCGTGCACGCAGACCGCCACCCGGCCCGCGGCCGGCGCGCCCCAATCGGCATAGCCAAGCTCGATCCCGGCAAAAGGGCCATCGAGCGCCATCTTTTCGAGTGTCATCCGCATTCGGCTTGCCCCCCTCGCCCGGCGAATTTATGCCCGGCCTCGCCCCGAGCCGCAATCTGGCACGCGACTATAGCGGCGAGGCTCGCCACTGCCGGTTAAAGCAGGCACACTTTCATCTCCCGGCGCGATGGAGATATGGGCTGGATGAGCGGGACGGATATCAGGTTTCTGGAGGTACGGCGTCCTGATCTGGATGCCCAGGAGGCGGCCGAGGTCGCCGCCCGCCTGTTCGGGGTATCCGGCCGCGCCGAAGCGATCTACAGCGAGCGCGACCGGAATTTCCGCCTGCGAAGCGCCGGCGGCGAATTCATCCTGAAGATCGCCAACGCCGAGGAGGATTCGTCGGTCACGGATTTCCAGCTCGGCGCGCTGCTGCACATCGCTCGCACCGATCCGGGGATGCCGGTGCCGCGGGTGCGTCCCACGCTCGCCGGACAGGCCTTCGCGGAGCTGACCCTGCGGTCCGGCGCACGCCATGCGACCTATATGCTGAGCTTCATTCCGGGCGTGATCATTGGCGAGGTGCGGCAAAGCCCGGCGCTGCTGGCGGACCACGGCCGCATGGTCGCGCGGCTCGGCCGCGCCCTGCGCGGCTATTTCCACCCCGCCGCCGACCGCGCGCTGTTGTGGGACGTCCGCCAGATCGCGCGCTTCCGGCCGCTACTGGAGCGGGTCCAGGATGCCGCGCTGCGCAGCTCGTGCCTTTCCATCCTCGACCGCTTCGTCGCCGAGACCGCGCCCGCGCTGGAGCGGCTCCGCGCCCAGGTCGTGCATGGCGATGCAGGCCAGCACAACGTCATCGTCGATCCCGATGCGCCGGACCGCGTCGCCGGCATCGTGGATTTCGGCGACATCCTCCATGGCCCGCTCGTCCTCGATCTGGTCGCCGCGATCGCCGACCTGCAGGACGGGCGCATTCCGATCCGTGAGCTCGCCCCGCCGATCGCCGCGGCCTATCACGCCGTCACGCCGCTGGAGCCGGAGGAGCTCGCGCTCCTGCCCGACCTGATCCTCGCGCGACACGTCGGCACGGTGGCAATCTGCTCCTGGCGGCAGAACTCCGTCGCCAGCGAGCCGGGCTATCTCGACGATACGGCGGACCGGGCCGGCAGCTTCATCGACGAGATCCAGTCGATGGGGAGCGGCGAGCTGGCCGCGCTGCTGCATCGCGCCTGCCGGATGGTGCGGGCATCGCCAGCGCAATCCACAGCAGCAAGGGCGATCGAAGAGCTGTTGAGCCGCCGCACGAAGCTGCTCGGCCCGCATCTACAGCTTTTCTACGATCCGCCGCTGCATTTGGTCCGGGGTGAAGGCCCGTGGCTGTACGACGCCTCAGGCCGCCGCTATCTCGACGCCTACAACAATGTGCCGCATGTGGGCCATTGCCATCCGCATGTGGTCGAGGCGGTCGCGCGGCAGTCCGCGACCCTGAACACGAACACGCGCTACCTGTTCGGCTCGGTGCTCGACTATGCCGAGCGGCTGACGCGGACGCTGCCGCCGGAGCTCTCGGTCTGCGCCTTCGTCAATTCCGGCAGCGAGGCCAACGACCTGGCTTGGCGCATGGCCAAAGCTTTCACCGGCCATGGCGGCGCGCTGATCATGGAGGATGCCTATCACGGGATCACCGAGGCGGCCGACGCGCTTTCGCCGTCCGGCAATCCGGCGGGAGCCATGGGCGCCCATGTGCGAGCGCTGGTCGCGCCGGACGACTATCGCGGCCCGTTCCGGCGCGGCGCGCCGGACCTCGCCCGGCGCTACGCCGATTTCGCGGACGCCGCGATCGCATCGCTCGCGCGAGCAGGGCTGAAGCCCGCCGCCTTCTTCATCGATTCCACCTTCCTGACCAACGGCGTGCTGGAGCCGCCGGAAGGGTACCTTGCACAGGTGTTCGAGAAGGTGCGAGCGGCGGGCGGCCTCTGCGTCGCCGACGAGGTGCAGGCCGGGTTCGGCCGCATGGGCGGCGTCATGTGGGGGTTCGAGACGCACGGCGTGGCGCCGGACATCGTCACGCTCGGCAAGCCGGTCGGCAACGGGCATCCCGTCGGCGTGGTGGTGACGCGGCCCGAGATCCTCGACGCCTTCGCGCGGCAGACCTCGTTCTTCAGCACCTTCGGCGGGAACTGCGTCTCTGCGGCGGCGGCGCTGGCGGTGCTGGATGTGGTCGAGCGCGAGCGGCTGCCGGAGAACGCGGCCACGGTCGGCGCACATCTCAAGCGCGCCCTCCAGGGGCTGATGGAGAAGCACCCGCTGATCGGCGATGTGCGCGGGCGCGGGCTCACGCTCGGCGTCGAGCTGGTGCGGGATCGCACCGCGCTCACCCCCGCGCGCGAAGAAACGCGCGAGGCGCTGAACCGCATGCGCGATCACGGCGTATTGGTGGGCAGCGAGGGGCGGCACGGCAACATCGTCAAGATCCGGCCGCCGATCGTGATCGGCCGCGTCGAGGCGGACCTCATAGTCGCCGCGCTGGACGCCGCGCTGACCCAAATCGAGGGCTGAACCCGCTCCCGTCTATCCTTTCGCCGCATTGACGCCGCCGAAGCATTTCTCGGAAGCTGAGCGGCGCAAAAAAGCTCGGGAGGTTCGCCATGCCTCGCTTCGCTGCCCTCTCCGCTCGCCTGGCCTTGGTCTCTCTTGCCGCGTTGGCGCCGATCGGTGCATCGGCCGCCGACGCTCCCGATTGCAGGCAGGTCCGTCT
>JAREAF010000353.1 GCA_029240475.1 Rhodospirillales bacterium
TCCCCGGCGGATCGGCAGCCGATTTCCGCGACATAGGCCGCCCAGCCGGCCCAGCCCGATTTCGCCAGCAGTATCCAGTCGTTTTTGAGGCGGTCGGACAGGCGACGCTGCGGGAGAAGCTGGTCAAGTATCTTTGTCCCGCCTGGGCCAAGGTCAGACCGAGCCAGCAGCAGGCTGAATCATCTGAACGCGTCCGTGCACTAGCCCCGGCAGCGGTTGAGCGTCCGGGAGCTGCCGCAGGCCTTCAGCGTGGCCGAGGTCTAGCGCCGTAGCCGCTCCGCGTGCCAGGCCACGTGATCCGCCATGAAGCTCGCCATGAAGTAGTAGCTGTGGTCGTACCCCTCGTGTCGCCGCAGCGTAAGTGGCACGCCGGCCTCCCGGCACGCCGACTCGAGCAGTTCCGGCTTGAGCTGCTGCTCGAGAAACTGGTCGCCGAGCCCCTGATCTACCAGGATCTCGGGTACCCGACGCCCGTCCTCGAGCAATGCGCAGGCGTCATAGGCCCGCCAACGCCCCCGGTCCGCCCCCAGATAGCGCCCGAGCGCATTCTCGCCCCAGGGGCAGCGCATGGGCGAGCAGATGGGTGCAAAGGCCGAGACCGAGCGGTAGGCCTGGGGGTGCTTGAGCGCAACCGTCAGGGCCCCATGCCCGCCCATCGAATGCCCGAAGATGCCGCAACGGGCGAGGTCCACCGGGAAGTGCGAGGCGAGCAGCGCCGGCAGCTCCTCGGTAACGTAGGCATGCATCCGGTAGTGCGCCGACCAGGGCGCCTCGGCGGCGTCGACGTAGAATCCCGCCCCGCTGCCGAAATCGTAGCTCTCATGCTCGCCTGGCAGGTCGAGCCCGCGCGGGCTCGTATCCGGGCAGACGACGACGATCCCGTGCCGGGCGGCCGGGCCCTGGAAGCCCGCCTTGGTGGTGGCGTTCTCCCAGGTGCAGGTGAGCCCGGAGAGCCAGACCAGCACCGGGCAGGCCCCCCGCTCCGCCTGCGGCGGCAGGTAGACCGAGAGCTCCATGGACGTGCCGGTTGCCCCCGAGCGGTGCCGGTAGACGCCCTGCGTGCCGCCGAAGCTCCGGTGCCGGACGACGGTCTCGATGCTCAAGGGTTCCTCCCCGCTCAGTAGAGCACGACGCTGCGGATCGACTCGCCACGCTTCATGAGCTGGAAGCCCTCGTTGATGTCCTCGAGCCGCAGGGTGTGGGTGATCAGGTCGTCGATGTTGATCTTCTTGTCCATGTACCAGTCGACGATCTTCGGCACGTCCGTGCGCCCCCGCGCCCCGCCGAAGGCCGTGCCGCGCCACACGCGGCCGGTCACGAGCTGGAAGGGCCGGGTCGCGATCTCCTGCCCCGCCCCGGCAACGCCGATGATGATGCTCTCGCCCCAGCCGCGATGGCAGCATTCGAGCGCCTGGCGCATGACATGGACGTTGCCGGTGCAGTCGAAGCTGAAGTCGGCCCCGCCGCCCGTCAGGTCGACGATCGCCTGCACCACCTTGTCGCGGCCGACCTCCTCCGGGTTGATGAAGTGGGTCATGCCGAAGCGCTCGGCCATCTTGCGCTTCTTCGGATTGGTGTCGACGCCGATGATCTTGTCGGCGCCCACCATCCGAGCTCCCTGGATCACGTTGAGGCCGATGCCGCCCAGCCCGAACACGGCGATGTTGGCGCCGGGCCAGACCTTGGCGGTCCAGATCACCGCCCCGATCCCGGTCGTGACCCCGCAGCCAATGTAGCAGATCTTGTCGAACGGCGCGTCCCCGCGGACCTTCGCGACTGCGATCTCGGGCAGCACGGTGAAGTTCGAGAAGGTCGAGCAGCCCATATAGTGGAAGAGCCGCTCGCCTCCGGCCGAGAACCGGCTGGTGCCGTCCGGCATCAGGCCCTGGCCCTGGGTGGCGCGGATCGAGGTGCACAGATTCGAGCGCCGCGAGAGGCAGGTTTTGCACTGCCGGCATTCGGGCGTGTAGAGCGGGATGACGTGGTCGCCCTTCGTGACGCTGGTGACCCCCGGCCCGACCTCGACCACGATCCCGGCCCCCTCATGGCCGAGCACGGCCGGGAACAGGCCCTCCGGGTCCTCACCCGAGAGCGTGTACCAGTCGGTGTGGCAGATCCCGGTCGCCTTGATCTCGACCAGCACCTCGCCGGCCCGGGGGCCCTCCAGCTCGACCTCGGTGACCTCGAGCGGCTTGCCCGCCCCGACGGCGATGGCGGCACGCGTTCTCACGATCCCTCTCTCCCCGAGCCCACCGTCCTGCCGACGGCTCTCGCGATCCCTTTAACCGATATTCCCCGGATAGCCTTAGTCTCCAGGCTCGACGGTGCTCCTCGAAGGGAGGTTCTTCAAACGGGACGTTTTTAATACAACCGCACCGTTGAATGGGGTCGAGCCTTGACCTGGCTCATCGGCGTGCTCGAGCGGCTGCTGCCCTGGAAATGCCAGGCTGAGCAGATCGCCACCGCCGTCCATGTCTAAACGCTGTCACGATCAGAGTAAGCGGCGTCTGAGGACCACCTGAAAGCGCCAAGCTCAACGACATCGACCCGCAGGCTTGGCTCACCGAGGTGCTGAGCCGGATTGCCGACCACAAGATCACTCGGATCGACGAGCTGCTTCTCTGGCGTTACGCTGCTACGGCAGCGTAACAAACACGACGCTGACTGCGCCAGGGCGGCGTAGCCAGACGGTCACGCTGAAACTGGTGGGCGGGCCGCCAACCCACCCGCCCTTGTCTTGGCACCAATCGGTAAAGGAAAATGGCGCCGGCCCGCTGCAAGCCTTGCGCGACCAACGCCGGCCAACGCAACGGAACCAATACTGGCGATGCGCTCTGTTTCCGACGCGGCTCTCGCGAAGTTCCTCTTCCTGTTCGCCTTCCTCTATGGCGCCTTCGGCGTCCATTCCCCGTTCTTTCCGTCCTTTCTGAGCGCCCGCGGGCTTGGGCCGGAGGCGATCGGTTTCGTGCTTGCGGCTGGCACTGCAATCCGTCTCGTGGCGGCGCCAGTAGCTGGACAAATCGCGGACCGGCTCGAGGCCAGCCGCACCGTCCTCGCCCTGAGCATCTCGGCGGCGGCCCTTGTCGCCCTTGGCTATCTGACCGCCTGGGGCTTCTGGCCGCTCCTGCTGATGGGCCTCGTCTCCGCGGCCGCGCTGGCTCCACTCGCGCCCTTGGCCGATGCGCTGGCGCTCGGGGCGGCGAAACGGCTCGATGCGACCGGGTGCCGCGCGTTCGACTATGGGTGGGTCCGCGGCGCCGGCTCGGCAGCGTTCATCGCCGGCTCGGTCCTATCGGGACAGGTGATCGGGCGCTTTGGCTTGACGGCGATCGTGGTGCTGCAGGCTGGCCTGTTCGCGGTCGCGTGCCTGTTCGCGTTCCGGGTGCCTGAGCAGAGATTACCCACAGCTTATGATAACCCGTCGCCGAGCAGCTCCGCCGGGAGCACGCATGGCATTCGGCGGCTGCTCGCGATCCCGCTCTACCGCCGGATCGTTCTCGCCGCCGCACTCGTCTTCGGCAGTCACGCGATGCATGACGGCTTCGCGGTCATCCGCTGGAGAGAGGCGGGGATCGGCCCCGAATTGATCAGCCTGCTCTGGTCCGAATCGGTCGCGGCCGAAGTAGTGGTCTTCTTTTTCATAGGCCCCCGGCTGCTGGACCGGCTCGGGCCAGCGAGGGCCGCCGCTCTCTGCGCCGCAGCCGGTGCGTTGCGCTGGGTCGTCATGTCCCAGACCGCATGGGTGCCGGCGCTCATGTTCGTCCAGCCGCTGCACGGACTCACTTTCGCGTTCCTCCATCTCGCCTGCCTGCGGCTCTTGAGCGAGATCGTACCGAGTAGCCTCGCGGCGACGGCACTCTCCGTCTACGGCACGCTTGGTGCAGGAATGGCCTCGGTTCTGCTGACGCTGGCGTCTGGCCCTCTCTATGGCAGGCTCGGGCCAATGGGCTTCCTGGTGATGGCTGCCCTGTGTGCCGTTGCAGTGCCGGTCGCGCTCACGCTGAGGCTACCGGCCGAGCCCAGAAATCGCTGAACATCCGCTTTGTTCATAAGCGCGGTGTCGTCCGGATTATCTCAAAAAAGGTCGGATACCGTTGGCGAAGTCTGCGGGACGCCGCTAAAGGCCTACATCCTGTGCCTTCGGGCATGAGCCCATCGGCCGCGAGCCGTCCGGCTTCCGTTCAGCCGAGCGACTTCGCCAACGGTATCCGGCCGTTTTTGAGGCATACCGGCAACGCTGGTTAGCCTCTCGCTTCGGTGGTCTCGTGCAAGGCTGGACAAATTTTTCGCCCTTTAGGCGTAGCTCACGATCCGCTTCAGGGCACTCCAAGCTAGACGACCGTAGACACGGCTAGTCTGGCCATAGGATGGTTACCAATCGGGAACACACTCAGCCGAAAGTTGATGATGAATGGTATT
>JAREAF010000354.1 GCA_029240475.1 Rhodospirillales bacterium
GGCCGCGCCCGCCGGGCGTTCGGGCAGGGAGTCTCCTCCGGCCGGGACGAGCGCCGGGTCCTCGAGGCTCTCCATCATGCGCTGGGGCGAGCGCTGCGGCATGGCGGGCGGCGCCTCGGCGAGGCGGATCTCCAGATGCGCCATCATCGCCGTCACCTGTTCGCGCAAGTGCGTCAGCATCTGCTCGAACAGGTCGAAAGCCTCGCGCTTGTACTCGTTCAAGGGGTCGCGCTGCGCATAGGCCCTGAGGCCGATCCCGTGGCGCAGGTGATCGAGCTGCAGGAGATGGTCCTTCCAGGCCTGGTCGAGCAGCTGCAGCAGGATCGAGCGCTCCGCCACCCGCATCACCTGCGGCCCGTAATTGGCGGCCTTCTCCGCCATCTTGCGGTCGACCGCCTGGCGGATGCGGTCCTCGATCTCCTTGTCGGCGATCCCCTCTTCTTTGGCCCAATCGGCGATCGGCAGGTCCAGCCCGAACAGGCGCAGGCACTCCTCGTGCAGCCCCTTGGTGTCCCACTGCTCGGCATAGGCGTTCTCGGGGATGCAGCGGCGCACCGCGCCTTCGATCACCTCCTGCCGCATCTCCGCCAGCGTGTCGCTGACGTCGGTGACGCGCATCAGCTCCTTGCGCTGCTCGTAGATCACCTTGCGCTGGTCGTTCATGACGTCGTCGTAGCGCAGCAGGTTCTTGCGGATCTCGAAGTTCCGCGCCTCGACCTTCTGCTGCGCCTTCTCCAGCGCCTTGTTGATCCAGGCATGGACGATCGCCTCGCCCTCCTTCAGGCCGAGACGCTGCAGGATGCCGTCCATCCGGTTCGATCCGAAGATGCGCATCAGGTCGTCTTCGAGCGACAGGAAGAATTTCGAGGCGCCCGGGTCGCCCTGGCGTCCCGAGCGGCCGCGCAACTGGTTGTCGATGCGCCGGCTCTCGTGCCGTTCGGTGCCGATGACGTAAAGGCCGCCGGCATTCAGCGCGACCTCCTTGGCGGCGGCGACCTCCGCGCGGATCGCTTCCGCCCGCTTGGCCCGCTCCGCCTCATCGACGATCGCCGCCAGCTCCTGCTTCAGGCGCATGTCGACGTTGCCGCCGAGCTGGATGTCGGTGCCGCGCCCGGCCATGTTGGTGGCGATGGTGACGGCGCCGAGCCGGCCGGCCTGGGCGATGATGAAGGCCTCCTGCTCGTGATAGCGCGCGTTCAGCACCTGGTGCGGGATCTTGCGCTGCTTCAGCAGGTTCGATAGCAGCTCGGATTTCTCGATCGACACCGTGCCGACCAGCACCGGCTGCTTGCGCTCGCGCGCTTCCTCGATCAGCTGGATGATCGCCTCGTATTTCTCGCCCTGGGTCCGGTAGACCTCGTCGTCGTGATCCTGGCGGATCATCGGCAGGTTGGTCGGGACCTCGATGACCTCGAGCTTGTAGATCTCGGAGAATTCCCCCGCCTCGGTCATGGCGGTGCCCGTCATGCCGGCGAGCTTGGGATAGAGGCGGAAGTAGTTCTGGAAGGTGATGGAGGCCAGAGTCTGGTTCTCCATCTGGATCTTGACGCCTTCCTTGGCCTCCAGCGCCTGGTGCAGGCCTTCCGAATAGCGGCGGCCCTCCATCGGCCGGCCGGTGAATTCGTCGATGATGATGATCTTGCCGTCCTTGACGATGTATTCGGTGTCGCGGCTGAAGAGCTTGTGCGCGCGCAGGGCCTGGTTCACGTGATGGACCAGCGCGACGTTCTGCACGTCGTAGAGACCGCCGACCTTGAGCAGCCCCGCCTCGCGCAGCAGATCCTCGATGCGGTGCGAGCCCTGCTCGGTCAGCGTGACCGCGCGCAGCTTCTCGTCCTTCTCGAAATCCCCTTCGCCGAGCCCCGGAATGAGCTTGTTCACCCGGATGTAGAGCTCGGAGGAGTCCTCGGCCGGGCCGGAGATGATCAGCGGCGTGCGCGCCTCGTCGACCAGGATAGAATCGACCTCGTCGACGATCGCGTAGTTGAACTCCCGGTGGACCATGTCCTCCAGCCGGAACTTCATATTGTCGCGCAGATAGTCGAAGCCGAGCTCGTTGTTGGTGCCGTAGGTGACGTCGGAGGCGTAGGCCGCGCGCCGCTCGGGATCGGAGAGGCCATGGACGATGCATCCCACGGTCATGCCGAGGAAGCGGTAGATCTGGCCCATCCATTCGGCGTCGCGCTGGGCCAGGTAGTCGTTCACCGTCACCACATGCACGCCCTTGCCGGCGAGCGCGTTGAGATAGACCGGGAGCGTGGCCACCAGCGTCTTGCCTTCGCCGGTCTTCATCTCGGAGATCATGCCGCGATGGAGCACCATGCCGCCCAGGAGCTGGACGTCGAAATGGCGCTGGCCGAGGGTGCGCTTGGAGGCTTCGCGGACGGTGGCGAAGGCGTCCACCAGCAGATCGTCGAGGCTCTCGCCCTCCTCGAGTCGCTTCTTCAGGGCCGGGGTGCGCGCGCGCAGCTCCTCGTCCGAGAGCTTCTCCAGCTCCGGCTCCAGCGCGTTGATGGCGGCGACGTCCTTGGCGAGGCTTTTCAGAAAGCGATCATTGGCGGAGCCGAAGATCCGCTTGGCGAGGTTGGCAAGCATCAAGACCTCGAGGATGGGCGCCGGACCGCCGAACAATAGGCAGGCCCGAGGCGAGCCATTTCACATAGGCCCGGGCCAAGGGTCTGTCAATTGCGGCGCCTTGCCCCTGGGCGGTTGCGGGGCTGGTCCTGAAGGTTAACATAAGCTTGTGCCCGCGCGCCTCATATGCAAGATGCGCGCTCAATTACAGGCCGGCGGCCCGCCTCGCCAGGCGAAACCGCCGGTCCCCCAAACATCCGAGGATCGCGAGTGATGAAATCCTACGCCTATGTTGCGCTTGCCCTCGCCTGGGCGGCGCTGGCCGCGGCGCCGGTGCGGGCCGAGGGAGAGGCCGCCGCGGAGGACCCGGTGCTTGCCACGGTGAACGGCGAGGAGGTGCGCCGGTCGGAGGTGGTGGAATCGGCGCGCTCGCTGCCGCCCGAATACCAGGCGCAGCTCGACCAGATCCTGCCGGCGCTGGTCGAGCGCTATGTCGACCTGAAGCTGCTCGGCGACCGCGCAGAGGCGAGCGGGCTCAACGACGATCCCGAGGTCAAGGAGAGGCTCGCCCAGCTGCAGGAAGACGTGGTCCGCGAGGTCTATCTGCGCCGCTATCTCGAGGAGCGGGTGACGGACGACGCCCTGCAGGCGCGCTACCAGGACTTCCTGAAGAAGAACCCGCCGCAGCCGGAGATCCACGCGCGCCACATCCTCGTGCCGACCAAGGAGGAGGCCGAGAAGGCGATCAGCGAGATCAATTCCGGCAAGGACTTCTCCGCGGTCGCGACGGAGCTGTCGAAGGGCGGCTCGGCGCAGAATGGCGGCGATCTCGGCTATTTCGTGAAGGACGACATGGTGCCGGAATTCGCCGAGGCCGCCTTCGCGATGGAGCCCGGCCAAGTGAGCAAGGAGCCGGTCGAGACGCAGTTCGGCTGGCACGTGATCAAGGTCGAGGATCGCCGCGATCGCCAGCCGCCGAGCTTCGAGGAGGTGAAGCCCACGCTCGAAGGCGAGGCGCAGCAGGAGATCGTGACCGCGCTGCTGAAGGAGCTGCGCGAGGGGGCGGAGATCGAGATCGCGACGCCGCCCGTGCCAGTGCCCGCGCCCGCGGCTCCGGCCGAGGGCGGCGCTGCGACGCCTCCGGCCGGTCAGGACGGGACGACGGTTCCCGAGGCCGAGGCGCAGTAGGCCGGGAGTTCAGGGGGAAGGTCATGGCCAAGCAGCAGGGTGTCGCCGGGGGCGCCTCGCAGCCGCCGCGCTCGCCGCTCGCGCCCGAGCGGTATGCGGAGCTGCCGCCGATCGCGGGCGTGCGGCTGGCGACGGCGGAGGCCGGGATCCGCTATCGCAACCGCACCGATTTGATGCTGATGGAGCTGGCCCCCGGGACGCGCATGGCGGGCGTGCTCACCCGCTCGCTCACCGCATCGGCTCCGGTCGAATGGTGCCGCGCGGCGCTGAAGAGCGGCGCCGGGCGCGCCGTGCTGGTCAATTCCGGAAACGCCAACGCCTTCACCGGCAAAGCGGGGCGCGCGACGGTGAAGGAGACCGTCGGGGCGCTGGCCAAGCGCCTCGGGGCCAAGGAGCGCGAGATCTACGTCGCCTCCACCGGCGTCATCGGCCAGCCCATGGATGCGGGCAAGATCGTCGCCGCGCTGGAGGGGCTCACCGTTTCGCTTCGGCCCGACGCCTGGGCGGAGGCGGCGGCGGCGATCATGACCACCGACACCTTCCCCAAGCTCGCAACGCGCAGCGTGCGGATCGGCGAGGCGACGGTCACCATCAACGGCATCGCCAAGGGCTCGGGCATGATCCAGCCCGACATGGCGACCATGCTCGCCTTCGC
>JAREAF010000355.1 GCA_029240475.1 Rhodospirillales bacterium
AGGTCAGCCCGCCGATTTGAACAGCTCGATCACTTCCGCGGGCCCTTCCGCCAGGACGATGTCGAAGGTCCCGGTGCGCACGCCATCCGCCCGCTTGGCCCGGCCGCGAGCGCGACCCCGCCCACGGCGATGCCCGTGACGAGCGAGCGCCGGGACAGAAGTCGAGGGTGCTGGGGGCGGTCGTCTCGAGAGGTGTCGTGCGTCGACATGTCTGTTCTCCTTCGCGTACCGCGTCGGCCTGTCCGGGGCGCCGGTGGGAACCTGCGCGTGCCCGTTCTATTCCTCCCACCCCGCCTTGCGCATGCCTTCAATCAAATGCGCGCGGTGGGCGGGATCGGCATAGGCGTCGATCATGTCCCAGAGAGGCCCGGGCGGCTGCGGCAACAGCCGGCGCATTTCGTCCAAAGCGGCCGCTGCATCCTTCAATCGCCCAAGCTGGCCATAGGACGCCGCCAGGACCCGATACAGCATATACATGGGCCGGTTGGCGAGCCCCGCGCGGGCGGTTTCCGCAGCCTCCTCGTACTGACCGCGATGGTACTGCGTCAGGGCCCTGAAATTGGCGAAGTAGAAATAGAGCGGCTCGTGCGGGCTGAGGCGCATCGCCCGCTGGAACGGGTCGGCCGCCTGCTCGAAGCGACCGGCGAACATGCGCGTCACCCCGAGCACGAAATAGCCCAGCGCGAAGTTCGGCATGAGGTCGAGGGCCTTCTGCGCATGCAGGATCGCCTGCTCGTGATTGCGCAGCAGAAGGCAGGGCCAGGCGAGCGCGTAATGCGCGTAGGGATCCTTGTCGTCCAGCTCCACCGCGCGCCGGCCGGCGGCATAGGCGTCGCGCCGGTCGGCCTGCATGTCCTGGCTCCAGCCGAACACGATGCGGGCGTTCAGCACGCGGGCGAGGCCGAGATGGCCCGCCGCGAAGGTCGGGTCGATCTCGATCGCGCGGCGCATGTGGCGTTCGGCGCGGTTCATGTCCTCCGGGGTGAAATGGTTGTAGCGCCACATGCCGCGCATATAGAGATCCATGGCGTCCATGTTCTCGAGACTGCGCCGGCCCGCGCGCTGCCGCTCGACCTGCAGCAGCTCGGGCTCGATCGCGCCCACGACATTGGCGGTGATCTCGTCCTGCACGGCGAAGCTGTCGGCCAGGTCGCGGTCGTAGCGTTCGCTCCAGAGATGGACGCCGGTCGCCGCCTCGATCAGCTGGGCGGTGATCCGAACCCGGTTTCCACCCCTGCGCACGCTGCCCTCGAGCAGGTAGCGCACGCCGAGCTCCCGTCCTACCTGCTTCATGTCCACGGCTTTGCCCTTGTAGGTGAAGCTGGTGTTGCGGGCGATCACGAAGAGCCAGCGCGATTTCGACAGGTCGGTGATGATGTCTTCGCTGATGCCGTCCGCGAAATATTCCTGTTCCGGATCGTTCCCCATGTTGGTCAAGGGCAGCACGGCAATCGACGGCTTGTCCGGCAGCGACGGCGCGCCGGCAGCCATGCCGAGCATGTCCGGCTGTTGCCAGCTCACCCGATAGATGCGAACCGGCCGCGCCAGGTTCTTGGCCGTCTGCTCGCCCAGATAGGAGCAGGGGAAGGAGAGCTTGCCGTCGACCTGCTCCCACACGGTCCCGGAGACCATGATGCTCCCCGGCTCGGCCATCTGCTCGAGCCGGGCTGCGATATTGACGCCGTCTCCCAAGAGATCGGCCCCCTGCACCATCACATCGCCCAGATGGATGCCGATCCGCAGGGTCATGCGCCGCGGCTCGTCCAGGTCGGCGTTGCGCCTGTCGAGCGCCCGCTGGATCGCGACCGCCGCCCGCACCGCCAGAACGGCGCTGCCGAACTCGGCGAGGAGGCTGTCGCCGGCCGTCCCGATCACCCGGCCCTGATGCTCTTCGATCAGTGCGTTCATCACGCCGCGGTAGAGCGTCAGGGTCTTGAGGGTGCCCTCCTCGTCCGCGGCCATGAGACGGCTGTAGCCCGCCACGTCGGCGGCCAGAATCACAGCCAGGCGGCGTTCGACCTGATCGGGGGCCACCGATCCGCTTCCGTGCCAGGAGGACGAACTATACCCCCCTCGTAAGACCGCGGGCCAGAAAGCCGGAAGGCCAGAAGGATGACCCCTTCTGGCCTTCTGCTCTTTTGCCTCATCCCTCGAGGCTCGGCTTTCGCCTCGCACCTCAGGATGAGGACATTGCGGAGTGACCTACGGGATCGTGACGACCACGTTCTTGGTCTTGCCGGCCTTGACCTTGACCTCGGTGGTGCCGACCTTCTCGCCGGCACGGGCGGTGACGATGTAGGTGCCTTCGCGCAGGACCAGCGGCTCTTTCGGCGAGATCTTCTTGGCCAGCACCTGAGGCTTGCCGTCGGCGCCCGGAGCCTTGCGCGCGATCTCGTACACCACCTCGCCGGACACCGCCTTCTTCTTCTTGTCGATGGCCTTCAGCTGCACCTGCCCGGAATAGAGATTCACCGTGTAGTTGAAGGCGTCGCCGGACTTCAGCGGCACCACGAGATCGGTGACGGTGTCGATATAGGTCGCGCGCACCACATAGGCGCCCTCGCGCAAGAGGAAGCGCTGGTGCGCCGCCTGCCCTTCGCCGACCTGGCGGCCGATGCCGCCATTGCCCTTCACATATTCATAGACCTTCCAGTTCACGGGCTCCTGGATCGGCTTGGCGCCCGAATGTGGAATCAGCCGGAAGGTCACCGTGGCCGCGCGGAAGTCGATCTCCTGCTTGACGTTCTGCTTCTTGCCGATCGCGACCTGGGTCGAGGCTTCCGCTGCGTCATATTGCGCGATGACGCGGTAGTTGCCCGGGTCGAGCGGCACCTCGAGCGTGGGCGCGGTCGTGGTCGCAACCACTTGGCCGCGGCACTCGCCGCTGATGTGCACGACCTTCCAGGAGATCGGCTCCTTGATGGGCTTGGCGCCCTTTGTGACGATGCCGGCCATCGACAGCGCGCCGGCTTCCGCCCCTGCCGTCTTGGGCTTGGCGCAGAGCTTGGCCGGATCGGGCGCGGCGACCTTGGCAGCCGGCTTGGCCTGCGCGGCCGCCGGCTGCGTGGCGCGCTCCCTCGCATCGGCATGGGCCAGCTCGGGAAGAGCCAGCGCAAGAGTAACGGCAGCGAAAAGTCCCAGCCTGAACGACATGGCGTTCATCCCCCCCTGTCAGGACTCGCTCCCCGCCCCTTCTTACGTCAGGCGCGGGTCAGCGCTCAACGTAAAAGAATGGAGCGCCATGGATTAACGGGAGGTTGCGCCGAGGCTTTGCCTCAAACTCGAAAGATCGCGGATCGGTTGTAACCAATGATCCAAAAAGCCGCTGAACCACTCGTAAAGAGTAGCATTGTAGATCCCGACCTCCTCCATTTGGCGAGAGCGGGGATGGGCCCCGGGGATGGAGAGCTGATCCTCCAGCAGCTGCGTCCACTCCTCGATCTCTTCCGGAGTGGTGTCCGGGTGGAACTGCAATCCATACGCAGTCTCACCGTAGCGGAAGGCCTGATTGGGGAACGCGTCACCGCGCGCCAGCAGCTCGGCTCCGCGCGGCAGCTCGGAGCCCTGAAAGTGCCACTGATAGACCTGCAGCGGATCCGGCATGAGATGCGCGCCCGCAGGCGTCGGCCGCACAGGGTAGTAGCCGATCTCCGCAAGGCCCTCCGGATGCTCGCCGACCTCCGCGCCCAGAGTGGCCGCGAGCAGCTGCGATCCGAGGCAAATGCCCAGCAGCGGCCGGCCGGTGCGCAGGAACGCCTCGATCGCACGCATCTCTTCGTTCAGATAGGCGTGCTCGGGGTCGGCCGCGTCGCGCACGTTCTGCGGACCGCCGAGCACCACCATCGCGTCGAACCGGGCGAGGTCTCGCGGCAGGGGTTCGCCTTCCGCGGGGCAGACCGAGACGATGGAACAGCCTTTCGCGGACAGGAGCGCGGTCGTGCGGCGGTCCTTCCAGCGGGCCATGTGCCCGATCATCAGTACCGACGTCATTTCCCTGCCCGGTCGTGATTGCGAGGCGCGCGCGCCCGGCGGAAGGCCTGCATGTGGAACCGAATCTGCGCGGCAGGATAACGGTAGGCGCGTCCGACGGGGCATGCATCGCGCGCGCGGCAGCCCTCCTCCATGCACAAGGCCCCGGCAGGGCCCGAGATGTGGGCCGCGCATGCCTCCACCTTGTAGCCCGACCCGGTGAAGGCGCCGACCGGGCAGGCCGAGAGGCAGGGGCGCTCGGCGCAGCTCTCGCACGGGCTGGGGCGGACCGGGTGCCGCGGCAAATCCAGTCTCTGCGCGAACAAGAGGGCCGCGCGATAGGCGTGCCAGAGCCCGTAGTCGGGATGGATCAGGATGCCGAGCGGCGATACCGCGACCGGCTCGGCGCGCATGGCCCAGCGCTGAAAGGGCCAGTAGGGCGG
>JAREAF010000028.1 GCA_029240475.1 Rhodospirillales bacterium
GTGTGCGGCGAGGATACCGGCGAAGCCTGAGGCGGATAGCACCGCAGTCAGGGCGAGCAGGCGGAAGATGCGCGGCCCGCGCGACGAACGGGTCTCCGTTGGCGAGGACGAGGTCGCCGCGCGCGCCCCACCGGTGGTTGAGACGGCGCCGGGCAAGTCCTAACCCGCCTTCGTCCGGGAGAGCCGCTGCGCCGGAATGGCGCGCTGCGGGGGGAACCAGACCGTCACGATGGTGCCGGACCCGAGCGCGCTTTGGATGGACAGCTTGCCCTTATGCAGCTCGACCAATCCGATTGTGAGCGGCAGGCCGAGCCCCGTCCCGGAGTATCGGCGGGTCATCGAGCTGTCCACCTGCCCAAAGCGGGCCGTGGCGATGGGGATGTGCTCGGGCGCGATGCCGATCCCGGTGTCGGCCACGGAGATCACGATGCCGCCATCGGCTCCCACGCCGCGCGCAAGGCTGACCGTCCCGCCGGCCGGAGTGAACTTGATCGCGTTCGAGATCAGGTTCAGCAGGATCTGCTTGATCTTTCGCTGGTCCGCGAACAAGGCGGGAATCTTGCCGCCGTCCTCCCGCCGCAGCGTGACGCCCGCCACTTCCGCGCGCTCCTGCACCAGTCGCAGCACGTCCTCGATCACGGCGTCGAGATCGATGCAGTCCTCATGGAGCTCGAGCTTGCCGGCCTCGATCTTGGAGACGTCCAGGATGTCGTTGATGATCGAAAGCAGGTGCCGGGCGCTGTCGCCGATGTCTCGGGCATATTCGCGATAACGCGGCGAGCCGACCGTGCCCAGCAGCTCGGCGCGGATGATGTCGGCGAAGCCGATGATCGCGTTGAGCGGCGTACGCAGCTCGTGGCTCATATTGGCCATGAACTCGGTCTTGGTGCGGTTGGCCAGCTCAGCGGCTTCCTTGGCGTCCCGGAGCTGCTCCTCGGCCTCCTTGCGCTCGGTGATGTCGAGCGAGACCGTGACGACGTTGACGATGCGCCCTTCGCCGTCGCGCAGCGGCGATTTGGTGGTGAGAAGGATCCGACTCTCGCCCGCAGGCGTGATCAGTTCTTCCTCGAAGCCCGCCAGGGTTCGCCCGATCGAGAAGACCTTCTGATCCAGCTCGCGGCTGCGGGCGCCGTAGGGGCCGTTCACCAGCTGCTCGGCGGTGCGCTGGACCGTTTCCTCCTGGGAGACGCCGAAGGCATCGGCCTGGAACCGGTTCACGAAGACATAGCGGCCTTCGGCGTCGGTCGCGCTGATCATCGCCGGCACGGTGTCGATCACGCCGCGCAGCTTGGCTTCCGACTCCTTCAGCGCCTCGTGCCGCAGCCGGTCGCTGTGCGCCAGCTCGATCTCGAGCATGCGGGCGCGGTCCATGATGATGAGCTGCTGCTTGCGCAAGGTCAGCAGGTTCTGGCACCGCGCCTGGAATTCCTGTCGATCGACTGGGCTGAGCAGGTAATCGGTCGCGCCCGCCGCAAGGGCCTCGTACCGGAACTCCCGGTCCTCATAGGCCGTCACGACGATCAGCGGCACGTCGCGATGGCGCGGATCCTCGCGGAAGCGGCGTATGAATTCGGCGCCGTTCATCCCAGGCATCTTGAAATCGGTGACCACGAGATCCGGCGTGTTCTCGACGCACCAGGCGAGGGCGGCCGCCGGGTCGGAGAAGTCGCGGACCTGTGCGTCGGAGGCGAGGGCGGCCGAGAGCCGGGCGAGCAGGGCGCGGTTCGTGACCCGATCGTCGATGACGATGATCTGCGGCATGGTTAACGGACAGAGCCCCCGGAGCCTTGGCCCCTCATGACGCCCATGCTCTGCCCGCTGTGCTTAAAATTCCGCTAAAAGCCCAGGTTTTTATATTGAAAACAGAGGCGTTCTTTCGAGGTACATGCTTGCGAAAGTGCGCGCCTGCTCGACCGGGAGCCGAGCGGTCCGATGACTTAAGCATCCGTAAATGATGCGCGACTAGGCTCGCGCGAGTAACGGCAAGTAAACGGGCAAGTCAAGCCCATGCAGGACATGATCAGGGCAGCAAAGCGTCTGTTGAGGGACGATCGCGCGGCGGTCGCGGCCTACGCCGCGATGGCGGCGCTGACGGCGATCGGAGCGGGGGCGGTGGCGGTCGATTTCGGGCGGGCGGCGATCTTGCGCACGCAGATGCAGAATGCCGCGGACGCCAGGGCCATGGCGGCGGCGGCGCAGCTGGACGGCCGCGACGGAGCGCGCGCCCGCGCCACGACGATCGCCATGGACGTCATGGAATCGGAGAGCGCGATCGCAGCCGACGATGACGACATCAAGATCAAGAACCCGGTCTTCTACAGCCAGTACACGCCCACCAAGGTGCTGGCGACGAGCGATCAGGACGCCCTCGTGGTCGAGGTCACGCTCCAGGCTAAACGGGTGGATTATCTCTTTTCGCCGATCCTGCGTTTCGTGGGCGTGGAGTCCAGCCTGGACTCGCAGTGGATCGTGACTTATGCGGCGGCGCAGCCGCAGCCCTTCATCTGTCACGCCCCGCCGCTGATGATCTGCGACTACGGCGACAAGGGCAGCGGCATCCATGACAGCGGCGCCGACCTGCGCAATCCAATCCATGCCGGCAAGCAGATTCGGTTGAAGGAGCAGGGATCGGGCGGAACCTGGGCGCCCGGCAATTTTGGTTTGCTCGCGCTGCCCGACGGCAGCTCCGGCGCGTCCGACCTCGAGGCGGCGCTGGCCGCCCTGTCGCCCGAGGATTGCTACAGCCTCGACGTCACCACCGCGACCGGTTCGAAGACGGAGAAGATCGTGAACGCGGTGAATTCGCGGTTCGATCTCACGGACAATCCGTGGCCCTATCCCGCTTACAACGTGATCAATTATCCGCGCGACTCCGAGCTCGTCACCGACATCAACGAAAAGCTCGGCAGCGGCAACTGGGATCTGGCCGGCTACTGGGCGGCCAAGCATGGCGGCTCGGTTCCAAGCGACCTTGCGGACGCAACGCGTTACCAGGTCCATCTCTACGAGCTGGGACTGAGCTACGCCCGCAACGGCAAGCAGACCATGCATCCGGTGCCGGCGACGCTCCCGGCCGGGTTCACCGTGGTCACGCCTCCAGGGGCGTCCGTGCCGGTCGCCGCGAACCCGGACTACGAGCACGACCCGGCCCATGACGGCGTTCCGCGGCCTTCCAGGCCGACCTATTACAACGACCCCGCCAAGGACTATTCGCGCCGGCTGGTCCATGTCGTGCAGCTGCAGTGCACGTCTAATGGGGTCAAAGGCAAGCACGACTATCCGACCCAGGCGAACTATCTCGAGGTCTTCATCACCGAGTACATGAAGAACCCGCCCGAGGCGCACCTCTATGGCGAGGTGGTGCGGGCGATCACGCCGACGAACTCACCGGAGTTCCACGCCAATGTTCGCCTCATTCAATAGGATCTGGCGCAACGCCGCCGGCGCCAGCGCGGTCGAGTTCGCGCTGATGCTTCCGGTGTTCCTGCTCGTGACCGCGGGGATGATCGATCTTGGGCGGGCGCTCTATCAGACCAACAGCATCGAGAAGGGCTTGCGGGCCGGCGCCATGTACGCCGCCCGCAACAGCTACCCGCTCACCGCGGCCCAGAAGACCGAGGCCGAGAACATCGTGAAGAAGGGCAACCGGACCGGGACCGGGAAATACCTTGTGGACGGCTGGTCGGATCCAGCCTCGCTGAACATCTCGACGACCACGGAGGTGGTGGGTGGGACGCCGGTCCCTGTCTACCACTTCGATGCCGTCGTCCCGTTCGATCCGCTGCTGCCGGGCCTGCTGTCGGCCCTCGACCTCGACCAGATAAAGATCAGGTTGTCCCATGAGCAGGCTTATATCGGCTATTAGAGCGCGCATGCTCCGCCGGCTGCTGCGGGACAGCGGCGGCGGCGCGCTCGTCGAGTTCGGGCTGATTCTGCCCACGCTGCTGCTGGTCAGCTTCGGCGCGATCGAATTCACGATCACCATGTTCGACTATCACCGCCTGGGCGAGGCGGCCCGGCGCGGCGCGCGCCAGGCGATCATGAGCCCGCCGGTCGCGAAGCTGGACACGTTGCAGGCCATGGGCACGATCACCTGCACCAACGCCGGCAGCCTCAGCTGCGGCTCGGCGACCAAGCACACGACCGCCGCGGCAAACTTCACTGCAGTGCTTTCCGCCATTCAGGAGATCGCGCCCGGCGTGGGGGCCTCGAACGTGGCGATCTCCTATACCTGGAGCGGCATCGGCGATCTCAGCACGCCCGGCGGGATCAAACCGGTCGTCACGGTGCAGCTGACCGGCGTCACGCACCAGTTCACGTTGCTCAGCATTATCCCGGCGCTCGACAACATCGTGCTGCCGTCCTTCTCGACGAGCGTCGTCGCGAACGCTTACACAACGTCCTGATCCCGCCTTTCGCGGGCGCTCGAATCCCTGTGCGGCCGCCCCCGACGGCGGCGCTTCGGGCTCGAGGCTTTCGTATCGTCGATGCTCGAGAAGTGCGCGGAGGGCCTTGCGGCCCCCCACCCAGGCCTTAAGGCCAGGTTCAGGCGCGGCTGCGGCTCAGCCCACGCAGCGCGTACCAGGTGGAAAGCCCCGCTCCGGCCGCCAGCGTCAGTTCCAGGACGGCGATATCGGCGGCGGGCGCTCCCCACGCCGTGGTGTACAAGCCCAGCACCAGTGCTGCATTGCTGAGCGCGGCGAGGATGCGGATCCGGTCCATGTAAGCCCCCCATGCGGCTGTGTTCATGAGAGCAGCTTAGCCCCAAATCCGTAAGAAGGCGCTAAAATGCTAGGTAAATTTCCCGAAACCGTGAGAACAATTCGAGCCTAATCGGCCGCGTCCTGGAGGGTGGCTTCAGAAACGCGGTCGCGCACTTCCAAGGTCATCAGGACGATATCGTCCTCGGGCTCGCCCTCGCTGAACGCCCGGATTGCGCCCACGATGTGCTCCAGGAAGCTCATGCCGGCAAAGCCGCGGTGCTCCCGCGCCAGGGCGGCCAGGCCGGCCGGCTCAAGGAAGCCGCGCTCCGGATGCGCGATCTCGATCGCTCCTTCCGTATAGAAGAGCAATCGATCTCCCACCTCGAGCACGAGCTCTACGGCGCGCCGTTCGGGCGCGTCGGGGTTCCGCTCGCCTCCGGCCAGGAGCGGCGGGCCGGCAGGCACGGGAACCGGCTCCACCGCTTCGCCGCGCAGCAGGATCGGCTCCGGGTTCCTCGCCGAGGCCACATGAAGGACGCGCCGCGACGGCCGGTAGAAGAGCGCAACCGCCGCGATCGAATCGCCAGCCCCGGCAAGGCGCTGCAGGTCGCCCTCCAGGAGTTCGAGCAGCTGGGCCGGGTCTGCCGCGGTCTCGCTGTGAGCGTCGAGCGACTTGCTCATCGCCGCGGTGAGCTGCGCGGCGGAGATGCTTTCGCTGCTGAGCGCCGCCATGAGGCCGACCAGGGTCCCGTCGTCCCGTCGGCGCGCCTCGACGAAATCGCCGCCGCCCTCCGGCGCCTGCCAGTAGGCATGACACAGATGGGCGTGGACGTCGTCGATCTCGCCGGGATGCAGCAGGTCGCGGCGTAGCCCTTGCGCGAGCGACTGCGCGCTGTCTTGAGGCGCCGGTTCGGCCGGCTCCGCGGCGCCCCCCTCTGCGGCAGCACCCGCCTCTCCGGTGGACGCGGCAAGCCGCTCCACCTGCTCGACGGCTTCCGCGAGGCGCACGGCGGCGAGATCGGCGGTCGTTCCCGTCGTCGCGTCCTTTGCGGAGTCCTCGTCCATCCGCCCATTCAGGATGCAGGCAAGGATGCGGGCTCCCCCCAGCCGCGGCCGCAGCCGGCGCACGATCCGCCGAATCTGGAGTGTGGCGGAGGCGTGCAGCGAGCAGATCGCGACGAACCGCACCGGCGCCCCGGAGACCATCGGCAAGTCGTGCGTCTCCAAGGTCGCGGCGGCGGCGCGGGCGGCGCGGTAGCCGCGCCGCTGCAGCAGCTGCGCCAGCATGCCGGCGGCGAGCTCGTCGAGAGGGGAGCGGGCCCCCACGCACAGCACCGAATCCTCCGCTTGGCGCATCTGCGCCGGACGCTCGGGTGGGGGCAGGGGCTCCCCTGACGCTTCCTTGGCTTGCTCTGCCGGCGCCTCCCAATCCGCATAATCCTCGATGATGGCGCGCGCCGCGTCGACGAGACTGGTGAGCCGGTCGGGGGTGAGCGAGCCCCGCTGCCGGTCGTGTTCGGCCAGCATCAGGGCCGGCAGGATGAGCTCGTCATAGAGCGCCTCGACGGAGCGGTCCTCGATGAACTCCTCGGCGATCTCGGCCGCCTCGTCCGGATCCTGAGCGAGCAGGCGTTGATAGAATCGCGCATGCGGCGGGAGCACTGGCGCGTTGCCGAGCATCACGTCCAGGAACCGCAGCTGCGGCACATACTGGCCCATGACGGCCAGGCATACCGTCAGCGGCGTGGAGAGCAGGAGGCCGATCGGGCCCCACAGCCACGTCCAGAACACCGCCGCCACGATGATCGCGATCGAGGAGATGCCCGTCGAGGCGCCATACAGCCAGGGCTCGACCACGTTATTGCTGATCAGCTCGATCCCCAGGAAGAGCGCGACCGTCAGCAGCGGCGTGGTCCAGCCGGTATCGACCGCGAAGGAAAGCGCGATCGGGAAGGCGGCGGCGATCACCGGACCCGCATAGGGGATGAAGCGCAGGATCGTCGCCAGCAAGCCCCACAGCACCGGGTTGGGCACGCCGATGACGAACAGCCCGAGGCCGATTGGCAGCCCGTAGGTCGCGTTGACGACCAGCTGCATCAGCAGGTAGCGGCTGACGCGCTCGCCCGCTTCGGACAAGGCCTCGGTGGTGCGCTGCAGATCGCCCGAACTGATCAGCCGAATGATGCGGTCGCGCAGATCCTCCCGGTAGAGGAGAATGAAGATCACGAACACGATCACCACGCCCGCCGTGGCGACCGGGCCGAGCAGCGGCCCGACCACCCTCCCGATGATCTCCAGCGGGCTGGGTTTCGGGGGATGGACCTCGACCGGGATCGGCTGCCGGGGCTCGTTGGCCTGAGGCTCGGCTGGCTCTGTGGCGTCCTCCAGCTCCTCGCTCAGATTTTCGATCAGCTCGGAGGTGCGCTTGACCACGCCCTCCTCGCCGGACGTGTCCTTCAGCAGGCGGATCTTCGAGATCAGGTTGGATTGGTACTGCGTGATGTTGTCCGCCAGATCGACGATCTGGAACGCGACCACCGTCGTGATGCCGGCGATGACCAGCCCCGCGACCGTGACCGCGAGGAGCGTGGCGGAGACCCGGCCGACGCCCCAGCGGCGCAGCCGCGTGACGGCGGGCCCGAGCATGAAGCTCAGCAGGACCGCAAGCGCGATCGGGATGAAGATGTCGCGCAGGAAATAGAGCGCGCCGATCGCCGCCGCCAGAACCGCGACCGTCACAAGAGGTCGGGATTCGTTTGGCGGCGTCTGGCCGGATTCGAACGTGGAGATCTGCGCCGTCTCGCCGCGCACGGCCATTTCACCGCCTCCCCGCGGCGAAAACGTCCGATTGAGCGGCGGCGTTGCGGTCCGGGGCCTTCCCGCCCGCTTCACACCGGAAAAGAAAAACGGGGCGTGCCGGCTCGGCGCACCCCGTTGAAGTCAGGTCGAGACGAGGACGAACGGGTTCCTTCAGTACTCCAGCGCCGAGCGCGCGCGGCCCTGCTGAATGGCGATCCAGGTCACCCGCGCCATTCGGTTGGCCGCCACCAGGTCTTGGGCGGGCCGCCGCCCGAGCATCTTCACGATCAATTCCAACATTCCGTGCCCCTTCATCAGAACTGAAGCCTGCCGGTCCGCGCCACGCCCCCTCGTTGCGGCGGCGGACCGTCTCCCTAGCGATATTAGAACGCTCTAACGCAGCGGGAGATGCACCGGGATGGCCATGTGCGCCGCCGGGTGATGCGTCGGCTGCGCGGCATCGGCCTCGAACCGCTTGAAAAGCGGCGATTAAGGCCGGGCGGCGCTCGAAGGGAGGAGACCGGAAGGGACCTGCCTTCCCCATCCGTGGCCGCAGCCTATTCGAACAGGATCCAAACCACCGACAGGGCCAGCAGGGCGCCCATGCTGAGGTTGAACAGACGCAGCGCCGCCGGCGAGGTCAGGATGCGGGCGACGCCAATGCCCAGAAGTGTCCAAACCGTCGCGGACGGCACGCTGACGACCGTGAATATGGCGGCGATCGTCAGCACCTGCGGCAGCATCTCCTGCCCGGCCAAGGTGAAGGTCGAGATGGCGCCCATCGCCATGATCCAGGCCTTCGGGTTCACCCATTGGAATGCGGCCGCCTGGAAAAAGGACAGCGGCCGAGCGCGAGCGTCAGGTTGGTCGACCGAGCCTGCCTGGGCGATGCGCCAGGCCAGCCAGAGCAGATAGGCGCTGCCCGCCAGCTTCAGCACCGAATGCGTGACCGGCACCTCTTCGAAGAGCCGGCCCAGGCCAAGGCCGACCGCCGTGACCATCAGCGGGAAGCCGACGCAGATGCCGAGGATGTGCGGCAGGGTGCGTCGAAACCCGAAATTCGCGCCCGAAGCCGTGAGCATGATGTTGTTGGGTCCCGGCGTGAACGAGCCGGCGATCGCGAACAAGGTGAAGGGCAGCAGGAACTCCGGCATGGCTCACGCCGGCAGCGGAACCGGCAGCTTGCGCACGGTGCGAAAGGTGAGCGCGCTCTCGTCCAATCCGCGGATCTCCAAGTCCAGACGCCACTGCTCCGCCTCTCTCGACACGGTATAGAGGTGGAATTGCGCCTGTTCGCGATGCGCATGCTGCGCGCGCGCCGAAGCCGAGGCGACGCCAATGACCGGCACCGGGCCGCGCGGGGTCTTGATCGCCTGGTGGCTCATGCGATGGGTGTGGCCATGCAGCACGAGCTCGGCTCCGGCGCGCGCGATCGCGTCGGCGAAATCGCCGGCGTCCAGCAGAGAGGCGCGGGGCTTCACCGTGCCCGGCACGGGCGGGTGATGGATGAGGACGATGCGCAGGAGCTTCTCGCGCCCCAGCTCCGCCAGCCGCTGTTCCATTTCGGCCAGCTGCTCCCGGCCAACGCTGCCGACGGCCAGATGGGGGGCGGAGGGATGCGCGCTCGAGATGCCGATGAACGCGACCGGGCCGCGGATTCGGACTGTCGGGAAATCGTCCGGCGAATTCATCTGCTGGCCGTCTCCGCGCATGTAATCGGCCCATTGGCCGAGCGATGCGCTCCAGGGCACTCCGACATAGGCGTCGTGATTGCCCGGCACCAGAGTGATCGACTGGGCGGGGCCGAAGCCGTCTAGCCAGCGGCGCGCTTCCTTGAATTCGGCGGGAAGCGCGATGTTGGTGAGGTCCCCCGTGATCGCTATATGATCGGTTTCAGCTTGCTTTATGGCCTCCGTTAGGGCAGCCAATACCCGCGTTTCATGAATCGCGCGCCGCTTCGTTCGCCAGGACAGATACCCGATCAGCCGCTTGTTCATCAGGCTGCGCAGTCCGGGCGCGGACTGGATCGCCAGGTGAGGGTCGGAAAGATGGGCGAAGGTGAACATCGGGTGCGGGCTCTCGGCCCCGTTCATCCTCGAAAGGCGCGCTGCGGTCAATAGCCGGTGATGCAGGACCCGCGTACCGCTGCTGCGCCTGCCGCGGCCGTCATGCCGGCACGGAACGCCCGCCCGCTGCGGGTCGGCTTGCTCACCAACCGGCTCAGCACGCGCAATCGCAAGGGCATGGCTGGGTTGCAGGACGCGCTGAGCCGGCATTCCGGCGTCCGGCACCTGGAGATCGAGGACTGGGCGCAGTTCGAAGATGCGGTGGCGCGGCTCGCGGACGAGGATCTCGACCTGCTCGTCGTCAACGGCGGAGATGGCACCGTGGTCGGGCTGCTCACCGAGCTGAAGCGGCGTAGCTCCCGGCCGCTGCCCGCCCTGGCGATCCTGGCCTCGGGAAATACCAACATGATCGCCGAGGATGTTGGCCAGTCCGGTGCGCCCGGTCGGGCGCTCTCGCGGCTGCTGGGTGCCGCCTCGACGGGGCGCGGGCTTCATCGCGCGCAGCGGCGGCTCATCCGGATCGATCGGGAGGGCGAGCCGACGCGGTACGGCTTCTTCGTCGCCGCGTTCGCCGTGGTGCGCGCCATTCTCCTGAGTCGCCGTTTCCTGAATCCGCTCGGCGTTCATCACGGACCGGCGAATGCCGCCGGGATGGCGCTGGCCGCGCTGCGAGTCCTGCTCGGCCCGAAAGACGGGGAGGGGCTCCTGTCGCCCGTCCCGGTCGAGCTCGGCTTCGACGACGAGCCGGCGCGCTCGGCGGATTGCTCCGTCATGCTCGCCTCGACGCTGCACCGGCTGCTGTTCGGCGCCACGCCATTCTGGGGCACAGGGTCCGGGCCGATCCGCACGACGCTCGTTCGAGGGCCTGTGGACCGCCCGCTGCTGTCGCTTCTCCCGTTGCTGCGCGGACGTCCGGGTCCGCGCATGGAGCGGTCCGGCTACATCAGCCGCAACGCCGACCGCGTCATGTTATCCTTCGATGGTCCCTTCATGATCGATGGCGAGATCCATCAAGTCAGCCGCGCGCGGCCGATTACGCTGAGCGACGGCGGCGCCGTCGAGTTCCTGCAGGCCTGACCGGCGCATGAACGAGATCGAGGCCATCCAGGAGGTGATCCGGGCGGACTGGCAGCGGCCGATCCCGCAATCCGTTCCCGCGGTTGCCGAGGATCTCCGGCATCGCCATGGCTCCGGCGTCGGGGCCGTGCTGTTCTACGGGTCGTGCCTGCGCAGCGGGTCGGATCGCGACAGCCTGCTGGACCTCTACCTGCTGGTCGATTCCTACGGCGACAGCTATCCGGGCCGGCGCGTGAGCGCCTGGGCCAATCGCCTGCTGCCGCCCAACGTGTTCTATTTCGAGCGGGAGTGGCAGGGCCGATCGGTTCGCGCCAAATACGCCGTCATCAGCTTCGCGGATTTCGAGGCGGGGGCGGGGCGGCAGGCCGTTCTCCCGGCCATCTGGGCCCGCTTCTCGCAGCCCACGGTGCTCGTCCATGCGCGCGACGCCACGGCGCGACGCCGGGCGGAAGCGGCGCTGGTCCGGTCCATCGCCACCATGGCCCTGCGCACCGCGCCCTTGATCGAGGAGCCGGTCGATGCGGTCGCGTTCTGGACCGCCGGCTACGCGCGCAGCTATCGGGCGGAAGCCAGAATCGAGGGCATGGCGCGGGCCGCGCAATTGGTCGAGCCGCGTGAGAGATACGAGCGCCTGCTGCGTCCTGCGCTCGTCACCGCGGGCGTTGGCTTCGCCGAGACGGGCGACGGCCGGGTCCGAATCCAATTAAGCGAGGAAGAGCGCCGGCGCGGCCTGGGTTTCTGGGCGAGGGCGAGCGCCGCTACGCGCCTCCACACGGTGCCGCGCCTGGCGAAAGCCGCGCTGACCTTCGAGGGCGGGGTCGACTATGCGCTATGGAAGGTGGAGCGCCATTCCGGCGTGCGAATCGAGGCGGGGCCTTGGCAACGCCGACACCCGATCCTTGCGGCCTTGCCCTTGCTCTGGCGCGCATGGCGCCGCGGCGCCTTCCGCCGGGCGTGAGAGCCGTCTGTTGTTGTGGAACGGCAAGGACCTAATATGGTCCCATGATGATCGCGCCCATGACGAAACCGGCCATGAAGCCCGACAATGCCTTTCGGAGATAGATGGACGCGCTGTTCATTGCGCTAAACTAGGCCGCTCGCGTTAACCGCTGGTAAAACGCGCGACCGGAACGACCTTCGTCAGATGATCTGGGACATCCTTCTCATCCTTTTCCTGGTGCTGTTGAACGGCTTCTTCGCGATGTCGGAGATGGCCGTCGTGGCCGCTCGCAAGGCGCGGATCGCCGCCCGGGCTGCCAAGGGCGACCGCCGCGCCCGGCGCGTCCTGCAGATCGCCGAGCGGCCGGGGCGGTTCCTCTCCACCGTGCAGGTGGGAATCACGCTGGTCGGCATCCTGACCGGCGCCATCGGCGGCGCGACGGTTGGGGAGCGGCTCGCGGAGCTGTTCAAGGGAGTGCCCGCGCTGGCTCCGGTGGCCGAGGCCGCCGGATTCGCGGTCGTGGTTATCGCGACGACCTATCTTTCGCTGATCCTGGGGGAGCTGGTCCCCAAGCAGCTGGCCCTGATGCGCCCGGAGCGAATCGCCGAGCGGGTCGCCGGGCCGATGCGGATTCTCTCCATGCTTGCAGCCCCGGTCGTCTGGCTGCTGGAGGGCTCGACCAATCTGGTGATGCGGGCGCTCGGAATGCGCAAGCTCGGCAGCGACCATGTGTCGGAAGAAGAGGTGCGCACCCTCATCGCCGAGGGGACCAAGGCGGGCGTGTTCGAACCGGCCGAAAAGGACATGATGATTGCCGTCATGCGGCTGGCCGACCGCCCCGCGCGCGCCTTCATGACACCGCGTCCGGACATCGTGTGGCTGGATCTCGAGGACAGCCCCGAG
Organism: Rhodospirillales bacterium; assembly: GCA_029240475.1. Classification (GTDB taxonomy): domain Bacteria; phylum Pseudomonadota; class Alphaproteobacteria; order JAREAF01; family JAREAF01; genus JAREAF01. The sequence continues at coordinate 12,489 of JAREAF010000028.1, forward strand.
GAGACGCGGCGTAAGCTGCTCTCATCGAAATTCTCGCGTCTGCCGGTTGCGAAGGGCAGCCTGGACGAGGTGGTCGGCGTGGTGCAGCGGACCGATCTGCTCGACCGCTATCTGGAAGGCAAGCCGCTTCGGCTGAACGAAATCGTCCGTCAGGCCCCCGTCGTGCACGATGCGGCGCCCGCGCTCAAGGTGCTTCAGGCGCTGAAAGAATCGGCCGTGCACCTGGCGCTCGTCGTCGACGAGTATGGGGCGCTGGAGGGGCTGGTGACCGCGGCGGACGTGTTGCAGGCCATCGTCGGCGAGTTCCGCGAGCAGGGCGTCGAGCCGGCGCTGGTGCATCGGCGCGAGGACGGGTCCTGGCTCATGGATGGCGGCCTCTCCACCCATCAGGTGCAGGACACGCTCGGCCTCAGCGATTTTCCGACCGACCGGGGGTTCCACACGCTCGCCGGGTTCGTGCTCGGCGAGCTCGAGCACCTGCCCACTCCCGGCGAGCGGTTCGAGTGGAACGGCTACCGGTTCGAGGTCGTCGACATGGACGGCCGGCGCATCGACAAGGTGCTCGTCTCGCGCGTCCAGCCGCAGCAGCAGGAAGCGGTTTAGGCCCTGACCGCCTCCGCCGGGGCGAGGCCGACCCGCGCGGCGACCTGCCGATAGGCGTCGGACATGCGGTCGATCTGCTGCTCGGTATGAGCCGCACAGACGCTGGACCGCAGGATGCACCAGCCGTTCGGAGTGGCGGGCGGCACGGCCAGCGTGACGAACACGCCCGCTTCCAGCAGCTCGCGCCAAAAGGCATAGGCCGTGCCGGGGTCGGGCAGGCGGACCGAGACGATGGGGCTGGGTTCCGCGCACAGCGTGAAGCCCAGTTCCGTCAGCGCCGAATGAAACCGTCGCGCATTCCGCCACAAATTCTGCATCAGCTCGGGGCGGGTCTCGAC